>CAMAYS010000095.1:0-7765 GCA_945862545.1 Bifidobacterium breve
AGAAAACCACGGCACGTCTTTGCGTGCGGTCAGCGAACTTTCTCGCGGTCAGCGTTCTTTCTAGCTGTCATCCCCCGCTTCTGTTGCCGGGCTGCGGTGGATCGGCCCCGTGCGCCATTTCTGGTCACGATGTCTCTTTACAACCTGAGTATCAGGCGGCAAGAGCGAACTGCTGGTTGGCAATTCTGTTTTTTGCCCCGTTTAACGATTCTGAGCAAATCGGGTCGCACGCTCGGCCACCGGAACTCATGTCGAAACCTGTCAGCCCCAATAACGTAAATGCCCTTTGATCATACAGGCAGGGGTGGGGGATAGTTGCCGCGGAATAACACTCGCGGTGGTCGTTGACGTTCGAAACTGTCATCAGAAGACCTGCGGTTTCCTAAACCGCAGGTTGCAGGTCCGTTGAAAAGTTAGAGAAGTGATTTAGACATTGCCTTTGCGTTGCCGACCCATTTCGCGATCGATATCGCGTTGGGCATCTTTCTTGGCCAGTGCCTGGCGCTTATCGCCTTTGGTGCGACCCTGAGCGAGTGCGAGTTCGACTTTGGCGCGCCCATCTTTGAAATACAAACTCAAAGGAATCAATGCCAAGCGTTCCTGACCAACTCGGGCCGAGAGGCGGGCGATCTCACTGCGATTGAGCAGTAACTTGCGAGGTCGATTGGGGTCATGCGCCCCCACGCCATGGGCGAACTTGTAGGGCGAGATGTGCATTCCCTCGATCCATACTTCGCCATCGTGAAAACGGGCGTAGGTGTCAACGATTTGGACATGGCCATCGCGCAGGCTTTTGACCTCGCTACCTTGCAGCATGATGCCAGCTTCAACGACATCCAAAATGGTGTAGTCGTGGCGCGCCTTGCGATTGCTGGCGATGAGCTTGGTGCCGGTGGCGGACATAGTGCTTTCAGGCTACGCCTTGGGCGTCAGGGCGATACCCTGCAGGGGGTGGAAGCAACTGGTGATGCACTCCGTGAAGAACTCTTCGTCACCCCTGAGGTGTACGAGGCGATGTCCGTTTTGGCTGTGGCCGAGTATCCGCTTGAAGCCTGTGGATTGATGGCGGGGGAGCCTGGCTCAAACCGCATCACGCGTTTTTTCCCCTGTCGCAACATTGAGCAATCGGCGCGGATTTACACCATTGACCCCGTCGACCACCTACGGGCCGAACGCACAGCCGAGGACGCCGGACTTGAAATCAGGGGCGTGATGCACAGCCATACCCATACCGAGGCCTTCCCCAGTGCGACCGATGTGTCAGCGGCTCCCGACCCCGATTGGCATTATCTGATTGTCACCCTGAAAAGGGAAACGCCGGAGATGCGCACCTATCGCATCGTCAAAGACCTGATCGCAGAGGTCACAGTCGAAATTCTGAGGTAATTGAGGCTTGTGTTCTCATTTACCCGAGGATTCATTAGAATCCCGAGTGACTTAGTAGGGAATTCACCCTGCGGTGGCGATGATGGAGGTGAGTATGGTTCCGTTCGAGAGTGTGATTGACCTCATTGGCAACACCCCGCTCGTTGACGTCAGCTGTTTGTCGCCCAATCCCAAGGTTCGCATTTTGGCGAAATTGGAGAACCAAAACCCCTTTGGTTCGGTGAAAGACCGCATCGCTAAATCAATGATTGAAGACGCCGAAAAGAATGGCCGTCTGTTGCCGGGTCAGACCATCATTGAGCCATCCTCGGGGAACACGGGTATTGCCTTGGCGGCCATCGCTCAGGTGCGGGGCTATCCGATCAAGATTTTGATGCCGACAAGCGTGTCCATTGAGCGTCGTCAGATGCTTGACATTTTTGGTGCGGAAGTGATTTTGACTCCGGGCGCCGAAGGTTCAAATGGAGCCGTCTTGCGCGCCATTGAAATGTCCAAGCAGAATCCTGAATGGTGTTTCTTGTATCAGTACGCCAACGACGCCAATGCGCGTGCCCACTACGAAGGTACTGGGCCCGAAATTTTGCGGGATTGCCCCGAAATCACCCACTTTGTTGCAGGTCTCGGAACCAGCGGAACCTTGATGGGCACGGGTCGGTATCTCAAAGAAAATAAGCCTGGGGTCAAGATCATCGCCGTTGAGCCACCACTGGGTGAAAGCGTTGAAGGATTGCGAAACCTCGACGAGGGTTATGTCCCACCGTTGTTTGACAATTGGCATGGCTTTGACATTCTTGATCGCAAGCGTGTCGTTCGTCCGCGTGAATCCATTGAATGGACACGTCGCATGGTCCGTGAATGTGGCATCTTCTCGGGTATTTCGGCGGGAGCGGCACTGGCCGGCGTGGCCAAAGTTGCCAGTGAGATTGATGAAGGCACGATTGTTTTCATTGTCTGCGATGGTGGCTGGAAGTATCTCTCGACCGGTGCCTACACCGACGATTTGGATGAGGCTGAAGCCCGCGCCGAAAAGATCATTTACTTCTAAAACAGTGAGTGAAATGCAGATGTCACGAATGTGATGCACAAAATGGTGTGATCGTCCTCATTTATGAGTGCACACCCCTGCGGTACTGTTTCGTTCAGTGAATATGGAAAAAGGCAAGAAATCAGGTGCGGGATCTCGCCGAGATACTCGTCGACG
Organism: Bifidobacterium breve; assembly: GCA_945862545.1. GTDB lineage: Bacteria > Actinomycetota > Acidimicrobiia > Acidimicrobiales > Ilumatobacteraceae > Casp-actino8. Next base: position 2,588 of record CAMAYS010000095.1, read on the forward strand.
TTTTGAACAATGGGTGCAAAATCCTGCGTGCGGGGCGAATCTTGTGTCAGCGGTGCACAACGTCAAAATGGGGGCCGTCGCTCGGCGTGAGAATCCGCAGGCGCCTAAAGAAGGACAGTCGGTTTTCGCTTTAGCCCGAGGTAACAATTTTGAATCCAGCCTTGTCCGCGATGGTGCAAAAGTTCTTCTTGCATCAATGCACAAAGTTGGACTCTTGAAAAAAAGCGAAAAGTCATTTCTCGATTTTCGTACTTCAGCCAATGGGGGACCCCTCGCTGATTTAGATGAGGCAATCAAGAAATCTGAAAAGTTACTCGTATCTTTAGCGGACGCATCAACTTTTCGGGGCGTTATCTCAAGTCTGACATTGCGAATTCCTAAAGGTGTCATGCTCCCCGAGGCCACGCTGATCATTGATGTCGTATGCATCAAGGACAATCCTGGGGAAGATGCAGGCGCCATTATCTCTGTCGGTGAAGTCAAAACATATCCCGACCGTGGCGGCTACACATCAAAATCCGATCTAGCCAAAGCCCGTGCCCAGATGGGACTGTATGTCCACGCTCTTGAACTAGTTCTAGAAAAACTTGGTATGAGTACGTCTCTTGCTTTGAGCAATGAAGGCTTTCTGATTCTCACGTATCCCGGCTCGAATCAACCGCGAATCAGAATGGGTGAAGATCTGCGATTCCAAGCAGAGCGGGCCAAGCGCGGATTTGAGTTGATGGGAGAGTCCGCTGAACGTATGCCAGACATCATCGGTGTGGGCGAGGATGAAGAAGATCTGGACATGATTAATGAAGTATTGAAAGCGCCTGTGGCCTTTAGTGATGCTTGCTTATCATTTTGTGAGCGCTCTGAGGCGTGCTTCAATCGTGCAATGGCCGAGGGAAGCGGCGCAGTACTCGGTGATGAGGTTGAGCGATTTCTTGGTGGCATAGGTTTGTCGCGCGTTGATGAGTTGCTTGACGGAGCCAAGGCTAAAAATTCGGCAGAGCGTGATTTTCTCTCTCAGATGAAAAGCCCGATTGTTGGTTTCTCGTGAGCGGCGAATTAGAAACTATTCGTCGCATCACTGCTTGGCACGTGGGCTCCGCACTTCCGCGCGGTGAAGTCATCAACGTTCATGTCGCTGACAACGATGAAATATTGATCCTGTCATTCGTGCGTATGGGAGGCGAGTCCTTGCCGTGGGGTGTAGCCCTCGGTCTCATGGGCGAAGAAGCAGAGTCCTTTAGTGTCGCGGATCCACGTAACCGTGATCTGGTAGCAACAAGTTTGGTTGAGGTGGCGAAGCGAGTCCTGATTCACTTTGGTCATCCCGACTTCACCGAGAACACCGATGAGACAGCGATGATGTATCGGCATCGCCAAATATGGGTGCCGGGTCGTTCGCATCTTGACCTTTTACACACCATCGCTTTCGCCTATGCCCGCACAAATTGGGATCGCCCAGAGATCGAAGTTCTACGAGCCTTTGGACAACTGTGCAACTGTCTCTTCGTTGAATCGCAAAGACCGGGACAGCAGACCGTCATCGTGGCATCTGATGCCTTGAAGATCGCTCATATTTTTCCTGGATCGTCAGTGCGGCAGGGCCATCTTGGTTATTTACTCGGTTGGTTGGGTCGCCAGCGGACGCGCCAGACGCGTCTAGTGGCCGCTCACGCGGCAGAGAAACTTTCAGTCGCCGCAATGCTCGATCCTGAATTAGAGCGCAGCCAATTAGGTCCGTTAGTTGAAAAGTGGAATGAGCCGGCGTGGGATGAGCGCGTGAGCAAAGGTAAAAAGACCGCAGTCGCAATCTCTCAGGTTTTACAAACCGAGTTGGAGCGTCGACACCAATTGGTGGAAAGCACAATTGAGATTTTGCGTCAGGATGCTCGCGCATATAACTCTGGCTTGACCGATCTCGTACGCATTGGTACCGACAAATTTTCCAAGTTGTGGTTCGATAACGCATTGAGGGAATCGGCTGGCAATATTGATGAGCGCCCTTTCTGGCCCGGTCTCTGGGGAGATGTGAACGCGCGTGAGGCATCATTCGCCTACCACCAGCGGGTAGCGGCAGACAGAGAACGCGTCCATTTCTTGGTTCATGGCGATCCTGAATTGCAGAATGAAGAATTGATGAAAGGTCATGGACTACGCGGCAAAGTGAAATCCGTTTCAGGTAATGGATCTACGTGGACCTTTATCTATGATTACCCCGAGTTGCCATCATTGAAAATTGGTGGGACTTTATCTATCGCCGGGATTCCCAAATGTTCTCTGACAATTGTCTCCATTGATTCAGAGACACGTGAAGTGATTCTTGTTCCAGGATGGAAGCCACGAAAAACTGGGGTAGGGCCCGCAGCTGAGGCACCTAGTGACCGATCATGGTTGCGTCAAACGCTGATTTTGATTGAGGACTACCCAGTTCGTTTAGTGGAAATACTTTCCGGCAAAGTCGCCAAACATTCCAAAACAGACTTTGACATTCTTGACTATTTCTCCTTTCAGGTCGATGATGTTCCAGTTTCTGGGGGTGATGATGAATGAGCAAGGTGATTAAATCGCTGAACGAGTTCATTCGTGGTGACCTGGCCCTGTGCGTGGTCAAGGCGCCCCCCGGTTCGGGCAAGACATACACATTAATAGAATCACTAGAAGTTGTCATTAAGAGCAAGTTGCGGGTTGTCATTGTTGCCCAAACGAATAATCAGGTCGATCAGATTTGCCAGCGAATCGTTGAGCGTTTTGACACTGAGAAGGTCTTTCGATTCTCCAGTTCTACTTATGACATTCCCTCGGACGGGCATGATCGGGTGTGTGTGGTGAAACGCACTGGGGATCTCCCGGTCGGTCCAAGCATCGTTGTTGGAACGGCCTCAAAGTTTGGTCTGTCGGCACTTGATGGCAAGTTTGACTTGCTTTTTGTTGATGAAGCATGGCAAATGGCCTGGGCTGACTTCCTGCCGATGCGACACATAGCCCCGCGCTATATATTGATTGGTGACCCCGGACAGATTCCACCCACGATTGGTATTGAAGTTGATCGATGGGAGTCGTCATATTTTCAGCCTCACGTCGCTACTCCGCAAATCATTCTGGCAAACCCTAAATTGACTGATGATTTATTGGCTCTGGAAATAGAAATTTGTCGTCGTCTTCCTGCCGATTCAACTGCTCTGGTGAACGGGTTCTACGACTTTAAGTTTGAGTCTGATGCCCAACCAGGGGAACGTTTCATTCGTCCGACGCAACAAGTGGTGGCCAACTCGTTGGGAGACGATTCTATTGATCGGGCTCTTGCAAAGATGTGGCAATCAAAAGAACCTTATACAACTGCAGTTATCGGCTACCCAACTCCAGTTTCTGGGCCGGCATCGGGAACCGATCTTGAATTGGCTGCTTTTGTCGGTGACATAGTGAAGCGTCTGTTGGACCGCAAGTGTGAGATTTCAACAGGACCTCATGAGCGCGACAAGCCTCGTCAATTAACGATCAATGACATAGGTGTTGTCTCAACTCATAACCAAATGAACACTGCGATCCAGCATGTCCTTGTAGGAATCAAAAAGTCATACGAGAAAATTAGAGTGACGACTCCGGAGCGATGGCAGGGCTTGGAAAAGCCAATCATGATCGCCGTTCACCCGTTATCCGGTGTGACATCACCATCTGGATTTGATCTTGAGACTGGTCGTCTGTGTGTGATGTCCTCGCGGCATGAAGCCGCATGTTTCTTTGTCACTCGTGACCATATTTCAGAGACTTTAGATGCACATCTGCCTTCGGCCGTTCAAGCCCTTGGCTGTGCAGATTTAGTCGGTCGAGGACATGCCATGCACCGTCAGTTTTTGCACTACCACGAACAAAGGAACCTCATTGTCTGATCCTGCTGCTCTAGAAATCAACATCCCTGCCGGTGATAGCGGAGACGGGCGCTTCACCAATGACTGTGGTCATCGGGTCGTTAACGATCGTGATCCTGCCTACGCGGATGTGCCGCGGACTGAACCCAGTGCATTTTTACAGATGCTATTTGAGCAAGGACTTGAACATGAAGATGAGATTTTCTCACTTCTTGAACGCTCGCATGGCGTCACGAGGTTGTCTCCCGACAGCGGAACTGACCTTGGTCAGCAAACAATTTTGGCGATGCATAAAGGTGAACGCTTGATCCTGGGATCACAACTATCAACCGTGAACGGACGATCTGGACGTCCAGACATATTGGTTCGTGTGGGAGATAAAAAAAATGCAGAGGGAAAGTGGGAGTATCTTCCCGTTGATGTGAAGTTTCATTCCGCACTTGATGGGTCAGCTAAACCTAAGGAATGGAACGTCGGGTCAATTGATGATCCATGGTGGGAGTCATGCGTTCTCACTGAGGTAGGCAAGGGAACGCCCGACAAAAATGATTCATTACAGTTGGCTCACTACTGGCAGATGTTGAGCGATCTTGGACATGCGGGCTCAACCGATCCACTTGGGGGCATTTTTGATCGAGATGGAATTCTCTTATGGCGGCAACTTGATGAGCCGATGTGGAAACATCCTGATCCGATCACTCAAGAGACGAAACAACGTTCGGCGCTAGAGATATCCAATCTGGAATGGTCTTTTCGCTGGCAGGCGATCAGTATTGTGCTCAAACAAAAGCCAGAACTTCGTTTAACAGAACCAATCCTGCACGGCAATTGCGCCCAATGTACGTGGAGCAATGTGTGTTATGAAGAGTTAGATGCGATCAAACATGTGTCGCTAGTCGCTGGAGTAACGCTGGATAACGTTCACTCGCTTGGAGCGGCCGACATCGTGACGATGGAGGATCTTGCTGCTGTGGATCTACGGACAGCACAACTGATGGTCGGAGCGAAAGCCAACAATATTGATTTGGCAGAATTGGTTGCCTCAGCGCAGGCTTATTCTCATCCGAGTGAACCTGTCACGGTGCTCACGGGAAAAAAGAAAAATGGGCCTGCATATCTTGAATCAGTCGGCATCACTGCAGTTGGAGATCTCCTGACATTGAATTCCACGGCATTGTTGATTAAGCCTTTTACCCGCTTGGTCTCAAGTATTGACGGAGCACGCGTGCGCCTTCGGGGCGATAGGCGCCCATATTCGGAACGGAACGATCCTTTGTCAAGCCTTTCGCGCGGAGATATTGAGGTCGACGTTGATATG
>CAMAYS010000096.1:0-7733 GCA_945862545.1 Bifidobacterium breve
TTCGGTTGCGATCTAGTGGTGGCATCGGAGACTGCGCGCTTTTCACAAATCTTTTCCAAGCGCGGGATGTCACTTGATGGTGGCGGCTCGTGGTTGTTGCCACGCCGCGTGGGCTTACATCGCGCTAAAGAGTTGGCCTTCTTCGCTGACATCATCAGTGCTGCAGAAGCCGATCGCCTTGGGCTCGTGAACCGCGTCTTGCCCGACACTGAAGTTGATGCCTTTGTTGCAGACTGGACGCAGCGCTTATTGGCCTTGCCGCCCATTGCTCTGGCTCAGTCGAAGCGACTCTTGAACAACTCCATGAATGTCACTCTGGAAGAGGCTCTGGACGATGAAGGTGTGGCGCAGACCGTCAACTTCAGCACCAAGGACACTCCCGAGGCCATCGCCGCCTGGATTGAAAAGCGCAATCCCGTATTCAAGGGTCGCTGACCTAGTTTGAGGCTCACGGTTCACTAGTTTGGTGAGAAGTGCGTACGACAACTCCTTTCTTTTTTCGTCGATTGCTCAAGAGGGTTCTCGGTGCATTACTCCTCGTTGCTTGTGGCGTTGTGCTGTCAAATGGTTCTGATGTTGTGAACGCATCCGTGCCACCGACCACGACACTTGTGGAAGAGATTGACGAGCAAGGTACTGGCGGTGGAGGCACCGACGTCACTGGCTCGGTACCCGTGGCAGCCAACACGGTTCCCCCGAGTTGTTTTACACCGACTCCAGTGCAAGCGACTTTTGTCGGCCGCTTATCGGCTGCCGACAGTCAAACAGCACGCTTTGATATTGCACAGATCCGCGGTGGATCACTCGATGGTTACGCAGTGGCCACTCTCGTTGATGTGCAGTATCAACAAGATGTGCGTTTTCTCACGCTGGATGAGAGTTACATCGTGGCAGTGGGTATTGATCAAACATCCGGATTGTTGTATTCAAAAATTCGCGATCCTGAACCGTTGTACGGCGGTAGTCAGGTGGTCGGTCTGAACTCTGGTGTGACTTGTCCAGAAGTTGAAGATGCAGTGCGCACTTTGACAATGGATGGGCGATCAGTTGAAAGCGGAGTTCTAGCACCGCTCAAAAATGCTAAGGGAAGACTTGGGCGAGCGATTTTGCTACCGTTTTTATGGGTCTTTGGTGGATTACTTGGTCTCGCCACAGTGCGCGCTTTTGTGGTCACTGTTATGCGTTCTGGTAAGCGCGCTTGGAATGGCGAGTAACTAGTTTTTGGCGCGAGCAGCGGTGGCTTTGGCGCGCAGATCACTCACGGCAAACTTCAGACCTTCGCTGTAGCGGAATAGGGCCGTACCTGCAATCAAAACATTGGCGCCAGCTGCGGCAGCTCCTTCAATCGTTGACGGACCGATGCCACCATCAACTTCGATGTTCACTTGATCAGCCAAACCCCGCCGTTCAATAAGTGCCTTGAGTTCTCTAATTTTTGGTTCCATGGAGGCGATATACGATTGCCCGCCGAAGCCTGGGTTAACGGTCATGACGAGCACCATGTCAACGAGATCGAGAACATGTTCAATTGCGCTAATGGGAGTATGTGGATTGAGGGCCACCGCAGCATTGGCGCCCATGGAGTTGATATTGCCGAGTGTGCGATGGAGATGTGGACAGGCTTCGGCGTGGACGATCAGGCGACTGCAACCTGCCTCGACATAGCGCGCTGCTAAGACATCGGGGGTGAGGACCATCAGGTGAGCCTCGAAGGGTTTGGTGGTGTACTGACGGGCCGAGGCGATGACATCGGGGCCAAAGGTCAGGTTCGGGACAAATTGTCCGTCCATAACATCCCACTGGAAGAGGTCAACGCCGGCGGCGTCAAGGGCTTCGACCTCGGCTCCAAGTTTGGAGAAGTCGCACGGCAAGACGGATGGGGAGATCAGAATTGGTAAGGACACACCATTACGCTAGTCGGCTCTAGCCTGCGTAGGGTATGAAACAGCGAATCAACCGTCATGGAGCGGCTCGTCCGACGCCCAATGTCACGGTTTCCGTGCGTATTGACAAGGTTGTGGCCGAGGGCGATGGTTTCGGACATCTCGAGGATGGACGAGTTATTTTTGTCGAAGGTGGCCTCCCGGGTGAGTTGGTGTCGGCCCGTGTCGTTAAGCAGTCCAAGGATTACGCCCGCGCCATTGCCGTTGAAATTCTTGAACCCAGCGCGCAACGAGTTGTGCCACCCTGCGAATATGTGGCTCAAGGTTGTGGGGGATGCGACTTACAACATGCGTCAATTGATCTACAGCGTCAGATCAAGTTGGACATCGTGCGCGAGTCGTTGACGCGTTTAGGAAAAATGACGGCCCCAGATATTCGATTGTTTGCCTCGGGGGAACTTCCTATGACTGGGGCACGCACAACTCTTCGTGTGGCCGCCACACCGAGCGGGTCTGTGGGTTTTCGTCAGCGGCAGAGTCACCTCGTCGTCAACGTTGAGCATTGTTTGGTGGCTCATCCATCCTTGAATGCATTGTTGCCAACAACGCATCTTGAAGGCGCTCAAGAAGCGGTTGTGCGTGTCGGAGTTTCATCAGCCGAGCGCCTGGCATGGTCTGAGCCAGCAGATTCGCTGTCGGGTCTACCAGCCGATGTTCGTCTCGGCTCGCAGGCGATTGTTCATGAAGTAGTTGCTGGTCATATTTTTCAGATTTCGGCAAGTTCCTTTTTCCAATCGTCACCCCAAGCCGCCGAAGCTTTGGTTGATGCGACGCGACGCGCCCTCGGTGATTCGGCACAGTGGGCTGCTGGTCCAGTCGTTGATGCCTATAGCGGTGTTGGACTTTTTGCGGCAACAGTGTTTCCGAGTGATCGCCATGTCATTGCCATTGAATCAAATCCCGCGGCCTGCTCGGATGCGTGTCTGAACTTGGCTGAACGCGATGTTGAAATTGTGCAGCAACCAGTTGAGGAGTGGGCACCCGTTGCGGCAGCAGTAGTGGTAGCCGATCCGGCACGCGATGGATTACGAGCGAGTGGTGTTGAGGTTCTCGTCGCCACAGAAGCCTCAGTGATTGTGCTCATTTCATGTGATCCTGCGTCCTTGGGTCGAGACGCACGATTGTTGCGAGATAAGGGATATGTCTTGGAATACAGCGAAGTATTAGATGTATTCCCGCATACTCATCATGTCGAAGTTGTGAGTCGTTTCGTGCGAGATGAAATAATGGGCGACGCATGACTCCCGTCCTTTCACACGAAGTAGCCGAGGCGCTTGCTGAGAGACATCCAGTGGTGGCCCTTGAATCAACTATTTTTTCGCATCTTGGTTTGCCGTCGCCAGCTAATGCGCAAGCGTTGCAGCAATGTCTCGCGGCTATTCGCCAGGCGGGGTGTGTTCCAGCGGTGACAGCTGTGATTGATGGTGTCGTGCGCTTAGGCATCGACGAATCCGAACACCAGAGAATTTTAGGGGCAGCGCGCAAAGTTGCAGAACGCGATATAGCCGTGGCGGTGGCACAGCGATGGGATTTTGGTGCAACCACGGTTTCGGCTGCAGTTGCTATTGCAGCGAGTGGGGGAGTGAGTGTTTTTGCCACTGGTGGCATAGGTGGCGTGCATCGAGGATCGGAAATCACCGGCGACATATCGGCCGACTTAGATGCAATAGCGCATTACCCAGTGGTCACCGTCTCTGCTGGAGCGAAAGCGTTTTTAGATCTACCGCGTACCCTCGAATACTTTGAAACAATTGGTGTGCCTGTTCTCGGTTGGCAACATGACTGGTTCCCCGCGTTTTATACGCGCTCATCGGGCATAAAAATTCCTCATCGCGTTGAGGGTGCTGATGAAGTTGCAGCGATTTTGGCACATCGTTCGCGTCCGAATACTGGCGTTCTTCTCACTGTGCCGATCCCCATTGAGGCCGAACTAGATGCAAAGAATCTTGATCACGTTTTAGCGCAGGCACTGAGTGATTGTGATGCGGCGGGTATTCGTGGTGCTGGCGTGACTCCGTTTGTTTTAGGCAGAATCGGACAAGCCACGGATGGTAAAAGTGTCCCTGCGAATCTGGCTTTGGCGCAAAACAACGCTCGTGTGGCGGCACAAGTGGCTGTGGCAATCTGTCGCCTGGACCACTAACGGGCATCGCAAACTAACTGCCGAAAAATGGTGCACCCCCTGGGGATCGAACCCAGGACCAATGGATTAAGAGTCCACTGCTCTGCCAGCTGAGCTAGAGGTGCATAACGCGAAGTACCAGTGTAGATGCCTCGCAGCACCTACCTAGGTATCCGTCAAAACTGCCCGGACTTCGTATGTTTTGGGTGAACGAGGGGTCTCGAACCCCCGGCCTTCAGTACCACAAACTGACGCTCTAACCAACTGAGCTACGCCCACCATGTGAGCCCCTATTCTGCCATATCACTGCGGGTTTCGCACCTTTATTTTCGCCCCGCTGTGAGGATGCGTTAGGCACTGTCAATCTGCTGTTAGGGTGTTATCAACCTTAAAGGGGTGTTTAACCGTGTCCTCCACGGAATCTGCAATCAGTAGTGCTCACAGCCTCGGCTGGAGAGCGAAGGAAATTACTCAGCGAGAAGTCGCCCGGTACGCCGAGCGGACTCGTGGCTCCCAGAAAGCATCTGTGCGGGCTCGTCTCGTCATGCCACTGGGCGTGCCATCAAGTTTCCAAGCGTATGATCCTCACCCCATTGTGGTGAAGGCGGCGCGTGGCGCAAACATGTGGGACGTTGACGACAACGAATACGTCGACTACGACATGGGCTTCGGAGCTTTGTTTAGCGGTCACGTCAATCCGTTGGTCCGTCGTGCCATTGATGCTCAACTCGATGACGGAACCTTATTTGTCACGCCGTGTGAACTCAATGCCGATGTCGCCGAACTTTTGGGTCAGCGTTATGGCTTGCCAATGTGGCGCTTTACGAACTCCGGAACCGAAGCCACGATGGACGCCATTCGTGTCGCCCGCGGTGCCACTGGTCGCGACAAGATCGTCAAAGTTGAAGGTGGATATCACGGGCATCACGATGAAGTGATGATCTCGATGAAGCCGAAACTTGAAGATGCGGGACCAGCAGATCGTCCCAATTCGGTACCTGCGACTGCTGGCATCACGCAGGCGGTCCTTGGGGACACCATCGTGGTTCCATATAACGATGCAGAAGCTCTTGAGCGCGCATTACGTCACGAAGATGTGGCTTGTTTCATTGTTGAACCGGTGATGGAGAACATCGGTATTTGTCTTCCCGATCCTGGCTATCTCGAAGCCGTTCGTGAAATCACAACGCGCTACGGAACATTGCTGATCTTTGATGAAGTGAAGACCGGTATTACTGCTGGATGGGGTGGAGCGACGGGCGCGCTGGGAGTAACTCCTGACTTGGTGGCCCTGGCGAAATCAATTGGTGGTGGACTGCCACTCGGGGCCTTCGGTGGCAAACGCGAGTACATGGACCAAATCACCATGGGTCGTGTGATTCACCTCGGAACCTATAACGGAAATCCGTTGTGTATGGCTGCCGCCAAAGCAGTTCTCTCAGAGGTGTGCACGCCTCAGGCAACTGCCATCGCTATCGGTCGTAACAAATTGTTAGTTGATGCATGTAGTGACATCATCGAAGAAGCCAATTTGCCAGCACAGGTTTTACAATTTGGTGCTAAGGGTTGCGTGACGTGGACAGCGGAGCCGGTTCGTAACTATCGCGATTATAAGAAAAGCGATTTAGATCTTGCTTTTGCGCAATGGATTTACGGAATCAATCGTGGCATTTTGTTGCCACCTGGTCTTGATGAACAATGGCTCATTTCAATCATGCATAGTGACGAAGAGTCGATGCGTTACGCCAATGTTTTCAGTGATTTTGTTAACGAACTTACGGCCTGATTCGGCAAATTATTTCTGTGGTGAAAACAACACTCTCGACGAAGCGGATGATTTTTCGATCATTGCTCCGCCGTTGTCCTCGCTGTGGTGATCGGCACGCATGGTTTCAGACCTGGTTTAAACAAGGGGATCGTTGTCTTGCTTGCGGACTTCAACGGACTCGCAATACGGAGGGTCAAGAACTTGGGTCAATGACAATCGCTCTAGTCGTCAATATTTGCTGGTTGGTCGCGGCCTCAGGAATTGCGATTGGTCTCACCGTTCCAGATGTTCCTGTGCTCACATTATTTGTGGTTCTAGCCACTGCTGAGGTGTTGGTTGCGGTCCTTACCTGGCCGATAACGCACACCGTGTGGATGGCCATTGATCTACGGGTACGACCCATGGGTTTTGCTGAAATTGACGAGGCTGCGGCCTGGTTGAACTCATTGGCGCCGTAAGGCACCCCCTCTGAGCAGGTCAAACATCTGTTCGCCCCGACAATGCTTGACCGAACACTCGTTCGTAGTTACGCTCTTGTTATTCGCCCATACGGTGAGGTCGCAGTTGACAAACTTCTGTGCCACACCCCGTTCCTAAGGTCCCAAACATGACAAACAAAGCATCCAGTTCATCATCCAAGATCATCTCCACCGAGAAAGGAAATGGGGCGAGCACAGATCGAGAGAAAGCGCTTGAAGTCGCCCTAGCCCAAATCGAAAAGCAATATGGCAAAGGTGCCATCATGCGCATGGGCGATAAAACCGATATGGCGATCGAAGCAATCTCCACAGGGGCCTTGGCTCTTGATGTTGCTCTCGGCGTTGGCGGTTTGCCACGTGGTCGTGTTGTCGAAATCTACGGACCAGAGTCATCTGGTAAGTCAACATTGGCAATGCACGTAGTCGCCGAAGCTCAGCGCAACGGAGGTGTCTGCGCCTACATCGACGCCGAGCATGCCATGGACCCTGTATACGCCCGTGCCATTGGCGTCGACATTGACAAGTTGCTCATCTCGCAGCCCGATACCGGTGAGCAGGCCCTTGAAATCGTTGACATGTTGGTTCGTTCGGCCACGCTTGACGTCATCGTTATTGACTCCGTTGCCGCTTTGACACCTCGCGCCGAAATTGAAGGCGAAATGGGCGATAGCCACATGGGTCTGCAGGCTCGTCTCATGAGCCAAGCACTTCGTAAACTGACCGCAAATCTCAACAAGTCCAATACCGTTGCGATCTTCATTAACCAGTTGCGCGAAAAGATTGGTGTGATGTTTGGTTCCCCAGAAACGACACCGGGTGGCCGAGCATTGAAGTTCTACTCGTCGGTACGTCTCGACATTCGTCGCATTGAGTCAATCAAGGACGGCGCAGAGGTCGTGGGTAACCGGACTCGCGTCAAGGTTGTCAAGAACAAAGTCTCGCCTCCATTCCGCCAGGCAGAATTCGACATCATGTACGGCAAAGGAATCAGCCGCGAAGGTTCGGTCTTAGATATGGCAGTAGATCTGAACATCGTCAAGAAGTCAGGCGCCTGGTTTACATACGAGGGTGAACAAATGGGTCAAGGTCGTGAAAACGCCAAGAACTATTTGACGGAAAATACTGAAGTGATGGTGGAAGTAGCAGAAAAAGTACGTATTGCTGCTGGCTTGGGCGATGCCCCTGCCGTGTTCACCCCTGCTGATGAAGAGCCCATCAAACTCGACTGAGGTTTCGCCCTTGGGCATTGACTCGTTCGCTGATAACCTTGGGATGCCTTCCGAGATAGCTCAGCTGGCAGAGCAGCTGACTGTTAATCAGCGGGTCGCAGGTTCGAGCCCTGCTCTCGGAGCACATAACACAGGGTCCGCCAGTAGGCGGGCCCTGTGCCTTTGGGGGCGGTAGCTCAGTTGGTTAGAGCA
>CAMAYS010000097.1:0-7717 GCA_945862545.1 Bifidobacterium breve
TCAGTAGCCAATGCTCAGATTGCTGGTTGCGTGGGTTACTGCATGTCTGGTCCGTTCGCTTTGTATGTGGCCGCTGAACATCAAGATCGTGTACGCGCCGCAGCATCGTTCTATGGCGTGCGACTCATCACCGATTCATCCGACTCGCCTCATATGCAACTCGCCAATATCACTGGTGAAATTTATGTGGGTTGCGCTGAGCACGACGATTATGTGCCCATGGCCATGGTTGACGAGTTTGAAAATGCAATGGCGAACTCCGGAGTGCGTGGAAAACTTGAGCGCTACTGGGGAAATCATCATGGTTTCGCCTTCAACGATCGACCCGCTTATGACGCAGTCGCCGATCTACGGCACTGGGAAGTGTTGCTAGATCTTTTTGCCCGCAATCTTGGTTCGAGTGACGGACTCGACTGAGCGACTTGAGGCCTTAGCGCCGAACTGAGGTTCTCAGTCAGTTGAGTCGGGTAAGGCCACGATGGCTTCATGTTCTAATGAGGCCACCACTTTGCCAGCGACTTCAATGTGCACATCAAGAATCGCCCGTTCTCCGTGTGACTCAAAGCGTCGTACGACGACAGATTTCATCGTTGCGATGTCGCCGCCATGGGCAACTCCGTGATGACGAATGATGCTTCTTGTATGAATCCAACTGCCACGTGCCACATGCTGGTACACCACTTGATTGGCTAGTGCTGGCCACACTGCAGGGTGAACGAGATTCTCGTCAGTGTAAAAAGAAAGATCGTCTCCAGCGCGATTGCCGTAGTCGCATCCCCACTCCCCATTGAGCGCGATTGTGATGTCGGGTAATTTCTCGCCGATACGCAGGGCGGTGAGGGGCACAGATTGACGCTGTGTTTGGAAGATCACCCGTGGTTGTTCTGGTTCGTCGGTCACAGCGTGGATCGCTATCTCGTCGCCATCTGCAATGGGCGAGCACCGTAAAAGATCACCGTCAAAGACGGGGCGTCGAAACCGCACTTCTCCACCGCCATATTGCAACCAGTCGCGTCCCCAAGCCACGATGAGTGGATGAGTGAGATAGGCGTAGGTAGTCACGCCCGCTACAAGGGCTCGCGGAAATCCAGCTGCTTGTGCTCCATCATCGGTATGAATGGGATTACGCGCATGCTCGGGGAGATTGGCGGCGATGATCTGCCATGTTGTGGGTGGCGAATTCACGTGGAAACGGTGGGGATGCGAAAGTCGGTGACTTGCGTATCGTCGGTTCCGAGATCGGTGAAATTATCGTATGACCGAGCCGCCATAAATTCCCTCCATGAGAAGGGTCGGTAACGCGCTCCGTCGACGCAGAGTTCGGCGATTGGTTCAATAGTTGAATCGCGAAATGGATTTTGAAAATACGGAATGCTAAAGCGACGTTTTTGTGTCATTGGCACGACGCGGTGTATTGCCGCGCGGTACTGATCATTGGTCCACGCTTGCATGCAGTCGCCTAAGTTGATGACGATTGTTCCCTCTGTCGGTGGTACATCGATCCATCCGTGATCGCGCGATTCGGCTTGAAGTCCGCCAGTGTTGTCTTGAAGTAACAAGGTGATAGTTCCTGGATCAGTGTGGTAGCCCAATGCTGTCTCGCCCAGATCAGCAAGACCAGAACGTTCGTGCTCGGGGACTGGGTCGCCAATGGGATACTGGTTCAGACGCACCATGCTCCCGTGGCGACTGCCCATCATCTTTTGCCGTGACTCCTCAGAAAGGTTGAGTGCTTGGTGGATGAGTCCCAGAGTCCGATCAGCCAGTGCGCTGAACTCATCGAACAACTCACTCATCGTCTCGCGAAATCCAGGCAAGTCGCGGGGCCAACGATTTCGTGCGTCGATGGCAGAGACAGTGGGATCAAGGTAGTCAAACACCTCTTTGTTATCGCGTTTGCGCTTCGTGAGTTCACGGTCGTAGTAACCCATGGGATTGTCAAGGTCACGCATGATGTCAGTTTTGATGGAGCGGTCGGCATCAAAGAAAACTTCAGTGTGTCGCCACGTGCGAGCGATGAGGTCATCAAGACCATGCCCCGACAAGAGAAAGAAGCCATGATCGCGGCAGGCAGCATCAAGGGCTTCCAAGGACGTGGCGGTTGGGGAAGAGATATCAATGGTCGGAACTAAGAGCACACCTCATGTTGGCACAAGTCCTCGTTGAGGTAAACCTTGAACTTGACTTTGTTCGATGTTCTCCCGTGAAGGCCCTTTCGTCTATGGAAATCAAACCCCAATGGGCAATAATGAAAGAGTGATTAACCACTATCTTTCCGCCCGTGCCGAACTTGATACTCCAGGTTCACCCTTTGCCACAATCATCAGCGACGTTCGCGGGGCTCCCGTGAGGGTGTTTGCCTCGGCTCCCGCGAATCTGCGGATGCTGTGGGAATCGACCGTGGCTCATGGCGATAAGGATTATCTCGTGTACGAGGATGAGCGCTATACCTACGCCGAAATCCACGCACAGGTGCGCAAGTTTGCACATTATTTGACCTCGCAAGGAGTCGGCCGCCATAGTCGTGTGGCCTTGGCAATGCGCAATTATCCCGAGTGGGTTGTCGGCTATTGGGCAACTGTCTCAATCGGTGCCGCCGTTGTCGGTATGAATGCATGGTGGACGGCTCCCGAAATGGAATATGCACTCAATGACAGCCAGCCCGGAGTGCTCGTCGCCGACGATGAACGCCTCGAACGCCTTTCGCACATCGCAGGCTTGAAACCCATCCATGTGATCGCAGTTCGTTCAGATCGTGACTTGCCTGCCAATGCAGTGCGTTGGGCCGACGTCATGTCGGGTGCGGATCCCGGTTCTTTGCCTGTCGTTGAATTTGATACCGATGATGACGCGACGATCTTTTACACGTCGGGCACAACTGGATTTCCTAAAGGTGCGCAACTTACTCATCGCGGATCCATCGCCAATATTTACAACATTGTTGTGATGACAACAGCGGTGGCGATGTCTGAACAAAAAGCCATTGCTGCTGGAGATATTCCAGCGCCAACAGGTCCTGCTCCTGTTGCATTGCCGCCGTCGTTCATGGCACCGACGCCACTGTTTCACGTCACGGCGTGCAACTGTATTTTGCATCCGGCAACGGCGAGTGGAGCGAAAGTCGTTTTGATGTATAAGTGGGATGCGGGTCGTGCTCTCGAACTCATTGAGCGTGAGCGGGTGACTAACTTTTCTGGCGTGCCGACAATGAGCCGTGAAATGTTGTTACATCCCGATTGGTCAAAACGAAACACGTCATCGCTCATCGGGATGGGTGGCGGTGGGGCAGCCTTGCAGCCTGACCTAGTGCACAAGATTGCTGGAGCTTTGAAGGGTGGTCAGCCCTCAACTGGTTACGGCATGACCGAAACTCATGGAATCATCACCGCCAACTCGGCGCGTTGGTTTATTGCCAAGCCTGAATCATGTGGTCCATTAGTGCCAACACTTGAAGGCAAACTGGTTGACGAAGATGGCAATGATTTACCGCGCGACCCCAACACGGTTGGCGTTCTGTGTGTACGTGGTTCGGTCGTCATTAAGGGTTATCTCAATCGTGCTGAGGCCACCGCCGACAGCATTCGAGATGGCTGGTTGAACACTGGAGACATTGCACGTATTGATGAAGATGGTTTTGTCTACATTGTGGACCGCGCAAAAGACATGGTGATTCGTGGTGGCGAAAATGTCTACTGCAGCGAAGTTGAAACGGCGATTTATAACCACGACGCAATTGCTGAAGCCTGTGTATTCGGCATTCCCGATGAACGACTCGGCGAAGTCGTAGCCGCCGTCATTGTGTTACGTCCTGGACGTTCAATGAGCGATGTCGAACTGCGGGATTTCTTGGCCGGCAAGATTGCCAGTTTCAAGATCCCATCAAAGGTTTGGTTCCGTGATGAACCGATTCCTCGTAACGCCAGCGGCAAGTTTCTCAAGCGTGAACTCCGTAAGGAAATTACGGGCGAATAGGTTTAACTTGTGGGCGGCGAAGATGAAGCACTGCCATCTTCAATTCCACAGACGTCTGTGGTGTAAGCACCGAGAACTTCTGCAGCCTTTAATAGTGGTGGGGTGATGAAGTCGCCGATGATAGCTGTGAAGGCCTCGGGATCATTTTGATCCAACTTTGACATCTTCTCAAGCAATGGGGTGTATGCCTCGAGGGCTTCTTGCAATTCAGCGGTGGGTGCCACTTTGGCCATGTCTTGGATAACGGTCAGCATCTCTAACATTTCTTCTGGATTTGGCGAATCGCTTGAAGTTTCGTTGTTCAGCGCCGTAATTTTGGCGCAAAATGCTTCGTCGCTGAGTCGAGTTCCGCTATTACCGCCCATGGCATCGTCTCCGCCCCCGCATGAAATGGCAACGATTGAAAGTGCCAAGGTTGCAACGAAAAGACGAGGGGAAGTAGTGCGCATGCTGTCAGCCTAAAGAATAAGTGACAAAAGAGCAAGTTTCAGTTGGTGGTGTTCTAGTGTCTAACCCTTGTGAGTATTAAACCGAACGCCGCCTTCTCTATCGCCCTTGACTGTCAACTAGATAATGTTCCAGGCACTCTTGGACGCTTATGCACTGCTATCGGAGAAGCTGGTGGAAACATCGGTGCGCTCGATGGTTTTGATGTTCGTGGTCCGGTTCTTCGCCGAAGTTTGGTAGTTCTGTGTCGAGATGAAGAGCATCAAGTTCGCATTGTTGAAGCCGTACGCAAACTCTCGGGCGTGACTCTTCTTGATTGGTGGGACCGTACCTTCAAGATGCACGAGGCCGGCAAGATTGAAGTTCTCTCAACTGTTCCCGTCAATGACCGTGATGATTTGTCAATGGCCTACACCCCAGGCGTGGCACGGATCTGCACCGCCATTGAAAAAGATCCTGGCTTATCGCACGATTACACTATTCGTAAGAACTCAGTAGCGATTGTGAGTAACGGCACCGCTGTCTTGGGCTTAGGCGATATTGGTCCCGAAGGCGCGATGCCCGTGATGGAAGGCAAAGCCTTGCTGTTTAAGGAGTTCGGCGGCATTGATGGTTTTCCGATCTGCATTAATGCGCGAACCGCTGATGAAGTCGTTGACTTTGTTCAGCGAATTGCCCCGACCTTCGGTGGCATCAACCTGGAAGACATCAAGGCGCCAGAATGTTTTGAGATTGAAGAGCGTTTGCGCGCCAGTCTTGATATTCCCGTCTTTCATGATGATCAACACGGCACCGCCGTCGTGACTTTGGCGGCGTTATGGAATTCACTCAAGATCACGGGCAAGAAGATGGAAGATCTCACCGTCGTCATTGCGGGAGTGGGCGCCGCTGGTGTGGCGATTGGAAAGATTTTGTTGAACGCTGGAGTGGGCGACGTCATTGGTTGCGACCGTATTGGTGCCATCTACTCAGGTCGAAGTGAGATGAACTCGGCGAAAGAATGGTTTGCTAATAACACCAACCGTTCGCGTCGCATGGGAACAATCAGCGACATGATGAAGGGCTCAGACGTCTTTGTTGGCGTGAGTGGACCTGATCTGATTACAGCTGCCGATGTTCGCTCAATGGCCAAAAGCCCGATCGTGTTTGCGATGGCTAATCCCAATCCTGAAATCCGTCCCGAGCAATGTGATGGTCTGGCGGCCGTGATGGCGACTGGTCGTAGTGACTATCCGAATCAAATCAACAATGTTTTGGCCTTCCCTGGAATCTTTAGAGGTGCTCTTGATGCTCACGCAACCGACATCACCGAAGGAATGAAGTTGGCTGCGGCAATCGCCATTGCCGAATCAGTCTCTGATGCAGACCTCAAGCCTGAGTTCGTCGTTCCATCAGTGTTTGATCGCACGATTGTTGAGCGGGTGGCTCCGGCCGTTGCTGCTGCTGCGATTAAAGACGGAGTCATTCGCAAACGCTGAGTGAAACCATTTTGCAGCCAGCCAAAGGTGCCGTTTAACAGGGAATTTTGAGGGAAACGGTGCGCACGAAGTTTGTTTAACATCGTTACATATAGATTGAAATCCAGACTATATTGAGTTGATGAACCCATCGCCTCGGTATTCAAGAATTGCTCTCCTACTTGCTTGCGGATTGGCCTTCGCGGCGTGCGGTTCGAGCGACTCCGCTTCCGATCAACCGGTCAGCACTGAGTCGCCAACCACTGTTGTTCAGACAACGACAACGCTTGTGGCAGATTCCGCTGCATGTGAAACCCCTCCTCAGAATCCGTTCTTTGCCGATAGTCCTGCCCCGATCGGTCACATTGACGCCTCTCAATCAAACGGTTCGCCGACTGCTGGTCCGCGCGACTCAACGCAGACGTTGAGACCAGCCGATGTGCAGTATGTGCACCTCGGACCTGGTCATGCTGGGTTGGCTATCTCCTCTAAGTATCCCGATGGTTCGCGTGTGATCTGGAGTAACGGTGCTGACCGCATTAGCAAAATTGATGCGAAAACTTTTGAGTTACTTGCAGAGTTGCCACGGCCAGATAAAGAGTTGTTGTCCAGTGATGAAGCCGATGCCAACATCGCTCTGATGGATCAACAGTCGGGCAGCGAGTTGGCGCTCACTGGTTTAGGATTCGGTGCGAAATATCTGCTTGGTTTGACGGGCATTTATTACGCACTTGATGTTGACAACACATTGTTTATCGGTGGGGAGGACTCGGTTCTCGCATACCAAGATCAAACGGTTGGTGATCCGCGTTCACCCATCGTTCTGCGTGACGAGTGGAAGCGACCCGCTGAAATCACAGGCGGGTTCGTCGGTGTGAATATGACATTTGACGGCAAGTTGGTCGTCGTGACCGATGAAGGCTGGATAGTCGTTCTTGATCGCGATTTTTCTGACTATGTTGCTATTGCTTTGCCCGGTCAGGAGGCTGCCACGGCTCATAACGCTGAAGTTGTCGGCAGTGGGGTGACCCTCGCTAGTGCAAGTTGGGTGCGCAACTCGATTGCTGTTGACGACCAAGGTGGCATCTACGCCGTGTCGCTCAATGAGATGCACAAAGTTGTGTGGGATGGAACAAAACTCTCAACATCGCCAGCGGATGGGGCTTGGTCGGCCCCTTATTCCAATAGTGCCGGCAAGGGAAGTGGCGCCACTCCAGCCTTGATGGGCTATTGCGATGATCGCTTCGTCGTCATTACCGACGGTGATGAACAGATGAATGTTGTGTTGTTCTGGAGAGATGGTGTTCCGCAGGACTGGGAAGAGATTGAGGGCGCATTGTCTCCACAGATTGCTGGTCAAGAACTCGTGACGATGGGGGACCCAAAACTGACCGCGATCCAAAGTGAACAGGGTGTTGTGGTTGGTGGATATGGGGCGCTTGTCGTCAACAACGACTCGCCAACTATTCCCGACGGTTATCCAGCCAAAGCTGCTCGACTTCTTGTGTCATATTCGGGTGCCGATCCGGCCTTCGCTCCGCACGGTATGCAGAAATTCGCATGGGATCCAGTAGCGCAAGCGTTTGCTTCGTCTTGGGTTAATCAAGAAGTTTCATCGGCGAAAGGGGTTCCATTGGTGAGTCTTGGATCAAAAACCTTGTACACAGTTGGTGGCCGTGACGGCAAGTGGGCCTTAGAAGGTATTGATTGGACAACTGGTGAATCTGTTCTGACGTGGATCACCGGTAGTTCGCGTTATAACACTGTCTTTGCTGGACTCTTTATTGACGACGAGGGGCACATCTTGCATGGGACTGCATTTGGCATGGTCCGCTATCCAG
>CAMAYS010000098.1:0-7715 GCA_945862545.1 Bifidobacterium breve
ATTGGAAATATTGATTGCAGCGTGGTGTGCGAGCAACCGAAGTTGGCCCCGCGACGCGATGAGATGCAGGACAAGTTGTCAAAAACTGCTGGCACTACTGTGTCAGTCAAGGGGCGACGCGCCGAAGGTCTTGGCGCACTCGGCCGACAAGAAGGAATTGCTTGTTGGGCAGTCGCGGTACTTTTTCAAGTCGATCACAGGAGTGAAGTCTGATGGCAATTCGTAAGAGTCCAGCACCGCGCAAAAGCGCGAGCCCGCGTCCGTCAGCAAGTGGCAAAGGAAAAACGGCGGCAAAACCTGTGACACGGGCGCGACCCTCGTCAAAGGCTGTCACGGCTGGCAAAGGCAAAGTCGTGACACCTCGTGCGGTCCCAGTGAAAGGGCGCAACCCCGGTCCATCCAGTCGCGGACCCCGAGTGGCTGATCCCCGTGGGGCGGCGCGCACAGGTGCTGTGCCGGCGGGTCCAATAAAGCCTGGCCGTGGATCGGGTCGCGGCACTGGCCGTGCGACTGGTGATAAGGATGATGATCTTGGCGGCACCCAAGTTGAAGGTCGTCAGGCTGTGCGCGAATTATTGATTGCTGGTCGTCGCCGTTGTTTTGAAGTGTGGATCGCTGGCGATATGGACGCCAACGAAGTCATTGATGACATCAAGCAGTTAGCGCGCGCTAATCGTGTTCCAGTCGTTGAAGTCAGTCGTAAAAAACTGGAATACACCGCCCGCAGCGAAGCGCCCCAAGGCGTTTTAGCCCATGCTGAAGCACTTCCATCGGTGCCCATCGAAGCGATGTTGCGTCGTCGTCCTGGGAAGTCTCCATTCTTGGTGGCTGTTGATGGCGTGACGGATCCAGGAAACTTAGGAGCTTTGTTGCGTTGCTGCGACGGTGCCGGGGTTGACGGAGTGATCTTGCCGCGCCATCGCAGTGTGCACATCACGCCGACGGTGGCCAAGGCCGCGGTCGGGGCAATCGAATATGTGCCCCTGTCGGTCGTGGGCGGGCTGCCAACAGCCCTCACTCGTATGCGGGAACTGGGTATTTGGGTCGTGGGTCTTGACGACGCTGCTGATAAGTCGCTGTTTGATCTCGGGGATTTGGCCACAGAGGGGATCTGCCTGGTCGTCGGTGCCGAAGGTGCTGGTCTTTCGCGCTTAGTGCGCGAGCGCTGTGACCTGATCGTCAGCATCCCGATGAAAGGTCGGCTGAGTTCCCTGAATGTTTCGGTGGCCGCCTCACTGGCGACCTATGAAGTCGCCCGTCATCGTCGCTAACCTGTCAAGGTCTCACAAGTGAGGCACGCCGGGTTAGCTCAGTGGTAGAGCAACCGCCTTGTAAGCGGTTGGTCGTGGGTTCAATCCCCACACCCGGCTCCAGACATCGTTAATTCAGGAGTTCGCGAACGCGGGCAACAAGAATCTCGAATGCGGCATCGTTGTGTCCACCTTCGGGAAAGATGACATCAGCGAAGCGTTTGCTGGGTTCGATGAATTGTTCGTGACTCGGTCGGACCGTCAATAGATACTGATTGATCACACTGTCGTACGTGCGGCCACGATCTAAGACATCGCGACGTAAGCGACGCGTCAGGCGAATATCGGCGGGGGTGTCAACATAAATCTTGAGATCAAAGAGATCGCGTAAGCGGGGTTCGATGAGCGCCAAAATCCCTTCAAAGACAACAATTCGCGAGGGCGTGATCTTTTCAACTTCAGTCGACCGGTTGTGATCGGCATAATCGTAAATTGGAACATTGACCGACTCTCCGGCAATTAAAAGTTGCAATTGGTGGGTCATCAGGTCCCAATCAAAAGCATCGGGATGGTCGTAATTAGCAGCAGCCCTGACATCAAAAGGTTGATCGGTGCGCTCGATGTAATAAGCGTCTTGGCGTATGAGGGCCAGTTTTTCCGAACCGATGACTTCAACAAGTCTTTCTGCCACCGTCGTTTTGCCCGAGCAGGTTCCGCCCGCAACGCCTATGACAAAAGGTTTTGAGACGTTTTCCCTGCTCATACGGTCCTCAGAATAGTCGCCGTGGACTCTTATAGCACTCTCTTGGGCCTCAGCCTGTTTTTGATGGTGCTTGTATTGGGGCACCTCCAACGGGCAGGCTTAGACAATGTCGTTAACAGAACGTGAACAAGCCATCCTCGATTTTGAGCGTTCTTGGTGGACCCAAGACGGGGTCAAGGACCTCATGTTGCGGGAACGGTTTCTCTGTTCCGCAGACGATTATTACAACGAATTGAACAGACTGCTAGATACTGACGAAGCATTGGCGTACGATCCTCTTGTTGTTCGTCGTCTGCAGAGGGCGCGCGAGCGTCGTCGTCGTATGCGTCTAGATGGCGCTGCGGAATCTGGAGGATTACAAGCATGAACATTCAAGACGGATCATCTCAAGATCGAAGTTCCTCAAATGCGGGTAATGGTGTCAGCGTTTCCACCACCGTCAGTGTCGTCGTGGCGGCGATCGCTGTGCTCCTTGGGTTTTTGATCTTGCGTGATATCAACAGTGATACATCGGACTCAGCGGGTAATCCAGCAGCAACGACACTGGCACCGGGAGATTCATCTGCACCAACATTGCCAGTTGCGACAACGCTGCCGACACGTACTGGTTTTAAAATCTTGGTGGCTAACGCTTCGGGCATTACAGGTTCGGCTGGACAAATGTCAACCGCTCTGCAGTCAGAAAATTTCATTGTCACCCAACCGATTAACGCCGACGCAACTATTGGTAAGCAAAGCGTGACGATTGTTTATTATGTCGCTGGCTATGAAGGCGGTGCCACCGCGGTGGCCGACATTTTGGGTGGCGTACAGATTCAACCAGTGGCGACACCTGCACCGGTTGAAGGTGGATCGTTGGGAGAAGCGCAAGTTTTGGTTTTGCTTGGAACTGATCTCGCTGGCAAGTTGTTGCCGGGAGCGTTGCCTGGTTCAACAACCGAGACAACAACAACGACAACTATTGCTGGCTGATTAGTTCACCATATAGTTTCGCAGCAGTTCCAAAGTTGCATGCTCAATGCACCACAACGGTTCATTCATGGCTTTTTCACGACCGTAGATTTCGCTGATTGCGAGCAATGGATTCGGGCGTATTAACGCATCGTCAGTACCCAGTTCAAAATCTATTGAGCCCACAATGGCCGCAACGTGTTTGTTGAAGTGATGAGCGGTATCAATGACTCCGCCGACTACCTTGCCGTCATAACTGGTGTGATCAATTTGGCCCTCACCCGTAATCACGAGATCTGCGTGTGCCACTCGATCATGCAGATTTGCTTCATCGGCGACCATCTCAAAGCCGGGAATTAATTTTCCGCCGAGAGCGACCAAACCTCCCGCCAGTCCACCTGCGGCTCCTGCTCCGTCGATCTTTGAGACATCAACACCGTAATTTTCACGGTACATCTGCACCAATCGCTCAAGCCTTCCTGTGAGCAAACGTACTTGGCTCGCTGTGGCTCCTTTTTGCGGACCGAAAACAACTGCTGCGTCAACAAATTGAGTTGTCACATCACAGGCGATCAAAAAGTCAACTGCTTTCAATCGTGCCGGCGAGCGAATGGCGCGAATCGCTCCCAGCCCGCCGTCGGTTGTGGCCGAACCGCCAAGACACACGATGATACGACGAGCACCGAGGTCAAGTGCTTTGTCGATGAGTTCTCCCGTTCCAGTTGTGGACGCTGCTACCGCATCATTATGTTGAGCATCGCCAACGATGGAGAGTCCAGAAGCTCGCGCCATTTCGATGACAGCAGTGTCTCCCTGAAATCTCCACTGAGCTTTGACAGGTTTGCCAAGTGGTCCCGCGACAACGGATTCACGGTTGGGACCACCGAGGACATCCAAGGTTCCCTCACCACCATCAGCGAGGGCCACTTCATCGCATTCAATTCCAAGTTCCCAGCAGGCGTGGCCGATGGAACGCGCCACATCTTTGGCACTTGCGGTTCCTTTAAATTTGTCCACGGCAGCCAGAACTCGCACAGAAGCAGTCTGTCGCCTCTGTGACAGGGTTGCGGAATTATCAGTTGGGATATTCCTGACTTAATCGGTAGGGTTTGAGTTATGTCCGTCACTGTGCGTATTCCAACTACCCTTCGACCACTTTCGGGTGGTGTCTCGACTGTGTCCGTTGAGGGCGCAACCCTTGGCGAAGTGCTAACCAATCTTGAGGCTGTTCATCCCGGATTCAAAGATCGTTTGTTCGACGACAACGGTGGCTTGCGTCGCTTTGTGAATCTTTTTGTGGCAGATGATGATGTGCGTTACTTGCAGGGTTTGGGGACTCCGGTGCCCGCAGGCGAAACCGTGAGCATCATTCCTGCTGTCGCTGGCGGCTGAAACGTCGTTTAGGCCGGGAGAAGTTCTAAGAACTCGCGGCGAAGTTTTGGTCCAATGGAAACTTCTGCTGGACGATTTTCGCGGTCTTGCCAGATCGCCAGAACTCGATTCATCACCTCGGTATCTTTCATCATCGCGTCGGGTGCAGTGAGAAGATTGAAGTTGCGGATGAAGGCACGAAAAACAACTGGGTCGTAACGCAATGCTGGCAACAGCCCTTCTCGCAATACCGAACGCATAAATGTTTTTGCATCGTCGGCCGCAACGTCGGGATCTTCACCATTCAACAGAGATGCTGAGACGCGTCGCGCTTCGGCATCTTGTTCAACAGTTGATCGATACCACGGGATGATTTCGCGTTGCAACATTGCGTCATACTCAACTGCCAAGTCAAAAAGATTGTCGCTGTGTGCGGCGATGGCTTGGGTCATCAGATGTGCGCCCCAGTAACCAGTTGAGCAGCCTCGTCCGTAGAGCGGGTTGGTGCAAATAACGGCATCTCCCACAGGCAACATCCCCAACACCAGTGGCATGCCGTCGACGACATAATGGCGTTGACGATTCAACAAGCCAGCCATGGTGTACACCTCATCAGATAACGCCGTGGCACGACCGTCGAGATACGGGGCAGTGGCCACAAGTTTGCGAGCCGCTTCATCAAAGACTGAAGGATCAGACAATTTTGTGCGCAACTCGTTGTCAGCGGTGGGTGTCGCAAGTGTTATGGAAAAAGTGTTGTTATCTCCGACGAACACTCCGTATTTGATGTAGCCGAGATCTCCACCGATCGGACCACTGCGTGGGGGATACACGGCATCTGGATTCAAGCGATAAAAACGCGAGGCATAAACGATGCCCGTTTCTTCAACTTCTTCTTGAACGGGTCCCGCACCGATGTCGTTCAGCCAATCGGGTAGAGACGAACGGCGACCACCGGCCACGACCACAAGATCGCCAGCGAGAGTGGAGCCGTTCTCCAAAGTGACGCCTGTGATTTGTTTGCGGCCTGACGCGTCATCAATTGTGTGGGTGAAGCCATTAACCCCGACACCAGTCTTGAAAATGACGCGACCCTCATCAAGTACGACACGGCGCAGCACCCACTCAAAGGTCGTGCGTCGGCAGGTGAGCATGCTCAATTCGGCATCCTCGGCTTCAGGCACAAAGCCGACCATCGTCGAGGGAAGATCATCACCAAACTTGATTTCGGTTGCTCCCGCCTCAAACAATTTCTCGAGAACATCTGGTTCGTTCTGTCGGAGTAGAGAAACGAGACGGGCTAAAAAGGCGTGGCTATGGCGAACCTGTGGCGCCCCGCGCCTATCCCAATCGAAGGCATCGTCAGCATTCTCGGGCATCGGAGTGTCGTCTCGTTCCAAAACCGTGACTTGATGGCCTACTCGGCTCAATTTGAGGGCTGTGGATAAACCAGCAACCCCACCCCCGACGACGACAACATGCATACCGCAGGATAAACCGAGGAAGCGTTTGATACCTCACCAGGCACGGATTACCTGAGCGGACGAGCAATTTAAGGGGTCAAAGTCGGGTGTTCGGTTGTCGCATTAGCACTCACCCCCGTAGAGTGCTAGCACTTGTTCGGAGTGAGTGCGAGCGAGTCCAAATTTAATATCAGTAACCCAAACGCCCCTCAAGGAGATCCACATGGCGAAGTTGATTGCATTCGATGAGCAGGCCCGCAGAGGTCTTGAAGCTGGTATGAACAAGCTTGCTGACGCAGTGCGCGTCACGCTTGGACCAAAAGGTCGCAACGTTGTTTTGGAAAAGAAGTGGGGCGCCCCCACGATCACCAATGACGGCGTATCCATCGCCAAAGAAATTGATCTTGAGGATCCTTACGAGAAGATCGGCGCTGAATTAGTCAAAGAAGTCGCCAAGAAGACTGATGACGTAGCCGGTGACGGCACGACGACAGCCACGGTGTTGGCTTGGGCAATGGTGCGCGAAGGTTTGCGCAACGTCGCTGCTGGTGCGAACCCAATGAGCCTCAAGAAGGGCATCGAAGCCGCCGTTGTGGCTGCTTTGGCTTCCATCAAAGAACTCTCTAAAGAAGTTGACAACAAAGAGCAGATCGCTCAGGTTGCTTCAATTTCGGCTGCTGATACTGAAATCGGCACGATGATTTCAGACGCCATTGACAAGGTTGGCAAAGACGGAGTGATCACCGTCGAAGAAAGTCAGACCTTCGGTATGGAAATGGATCTTGTTGAAGGAATGCGTTTCGACAAGGGCTATATCTCGCCCTACTTCGTGACTGACCCTGAGCGGATGGAAGTTGTTTTTGAAGACCCGTACATCTTGTTGGTGTCTTCGAAGATCTCTACCGTCCGTGACATGTTGCCAATCTTGGAAAAGGTCATGCAGACAGGTCGTCCTTTGGTGATCATCGCTGAAGATGTTGACGGAGAAGGACTTGCCACATTGGTGGTTAACAAGATCCGTGGCACCTTCAAGTCGGTTGCTGTCAAGGCTCCTGGTTTTGGTGAGCGCCGCAAGGCCATGCTGCAGGACATTGCCATCCTCACCGGTGGTCAGGTCATCAGCGAAGAAGTTGGCTTGAAGTTGGAAACCGCAACCCTTGATCTTTTGGGTAAAGCCAAAAAGATGATCATCACCAAAGACGAGACCACGTTGGTCGAAGGTGGTGGCGATGATGGCGACATTAAGGGTCGCATCAATCAGATCAAGGCTGAAATCGAAAACACTGATTCTGATTACGACCGCGAAAAACTGCAAGAGCGTCTCGCCAAGTTGTCCGGCGGCGTTGCAGTCCTCAAGGTTGGTGCAGCCACTGAAGTTGAGTTGAAAGAAAAGAAGCACCGCATTGAAGACGCAGTCAGCACCACGAAGGCTGCGATTGAAGAAGGCGTCGTACCTGGCGGCGGAGTTGCTTTGCTTCGTTCACAGGCTGCCGTGCTTGCGTGTGCTGCGTCGCTTTCGGGTGATGAAGCCACTGGTGCCCGACTGGTTGCCAAGGCTCTCGAAGCTCCTCTCAAGCAGATCGCTGAGAACGCTGGTATGGAGGGTGGAGTCGTCGTTGAGCGAGTTCGCAATCTGACTGGTTCAAACGGCCTCAATGCTGCGACTGGCGAATATGTTGACCTCGTCGCAATCGGCGTTATTGATGCTGCCAAGGTCACTCGTTCAGCACTGCAGAACGCCGCATCCATTGCTGCGTTGTTCCTCACGACTGAATGTGTCATTGCTGACAAGCCTGAGAAGGATGACCACGCCGCTCACGGCGGTGGCATGGAAGATTACTAATCCATCCTAAAAAGTGAACCAAATGAATCAAGTAGTTGCTCAGAGCCCCAAGGAAACTTGGGGCTCTGTCGCGC
>CAMAYS010000099.1:0-7695 GCA_945862545.1 Bifidobacterium breve
GCGTCAACCACGGCACGCGAAATGAACGGCAAATAGGTCAGGCTGAAACCTTCCGCCTCCTTGAATTCATCCTTCAGTCTGAGGCGAGTGGCGTCAACATTGGAATAGTCCACTTCCACCATGCTCAAAGCATGTGGGCTCACTGTCTGAGACATCAGCATGTGCGCCCCAGTAATTTGACGAATCTTTGACAGTGCGACAACTTCATCGCGCTGTCCAACGCGCACGACTGGTGGATTGACCGCCGCCTGACTAGATGGTGGGGCACTCGTCGTCGCAGTTGCAGTGACAGTCGGTTGACTTGTCGGCGCTGGAGAAGCAACAGCGAGTTTGTCGATGTGATCAAGGACATCCTCACGGGTGATTCTTCCGCCAGGTCCAGTACCAATGAGCCCATCAACATTGAGATTGTGTTCAGATACCAAGCGACGCACGACTGGTGACAACAGACGGTTGTCTTTCAATGTCGCAAGAGCATTGTCACGAACTGGCGCAGCAGCAACGGGCGCAGCAGCAGCAGACGCGACCGGAGCAACTGGCGCAACGACGACAGGAGCGACAGCAACAGGCGCGACCGGCGCGGCAACAACAGGCGCGACCGGCGCGGCAACAACAGGCGCGGCTGGCGCAGCGCCTGAAGCGACACCGACAACGCCAATCACCGCTCCAACGGGAACAGTCTCACCTTCAGGAACTCGTATCTCAGTCAGAACTCCAGCGATCGGCGATGGAACCTCAGTGTCTACCTTGTCGGTCGAGACTTCAAACAAGGGTTCATCAGCAGCAACGGTGTCGCCAACTTTTTTGAACCAGCGCGTGATTGTTCCTTCAGTCACTGTTTCACCTAGTTGGGGAAGCGTTACCTCTGCCATGACAATCCTTTTCTCTGCGACCTAAGACTCAGGCGTTCAAACTGCGACCGGTGAGAGATAACACAGTCTCACCGAAAAGTTCAGACAAACTTGGATGTGGTTGAATGAATTCAGCCACTTCAGCCACTGTGGCTTCCCAGTTCACCGCAAGATAACCGCCCGACAGTTGCTCGGTGACCCATGGACCAACCATGTGCACACCCAAAATCTGTCCAGCTGTTCCATCAGCGTTGCGCTTAGCCACAATTTTTACCAAACCATCAATCTCCCCCAAGATTTGGGCTCGACTATTACCGCGGAACTGATGCTTGGCGACAACGACATCCAAGCCAGCGGCCTTAGCGGCATCTTCACCTGGACCCGACCAGGCCACTTCGGGATGACAGTAGATCGCCCACGGAACGCGGTCATAAGCAATGGGCATCGGACCCTCGCCCAACATGTGCTTGACGGCCAGAATCGCTTCGGCATAGGCAACGTGGGCTAGTTGTGGAGTATTCACCAAGTCGCCGATGGCGTAGACACCTGGTTCAGATGTCTGGCACCACGGATCTACATCGACAAATCCACGATCGCTGACCTTGACATTGGTGTTTTGCAAACCAAGTAAGTCGGCAAATGGACGGCGACCCACAGAGACCACGACGACATCAACTTCGAGTTGCTCTCCCTCGCCGAAACTGACAACGGTTCCACCACTTGGCGTTGGCGTATGACCTTTGACAGCCACGCCAGTGCGAATGTCAATGTTCTTCTTTTTGAACGACTTCACCACGACATTGGCGACATCAGTATCTAGACCCGGCAAGATCTTTGGTAAGCCTTCAAGAATTGTGACCGCCGAACCCAAGTCAGCAAAAGTTGAGGCAAATTCGCAACCAATCGCTCCACCGCCGATGACCGCTACTCGCGCTGGAATGTAATCAAGCTCAAGAACTTCATCGCTTGTCATAATCGGTCCGCCACGATCAAAACCAGGAATCGTGCGCGGCACAGAACCTGCCGACAAGATGATATTGGCCCCTTGAGCGACAGCAGTTGAGCCATCGGCCATCGTGATATTGACGGTACGGCCTGCGCCAAGCGAGCCCGTGCCATTGAAAACTGTGACCTTACGCGATTTGCATAATCCGCCGATGCCCTTCACTAAGCCATCAACAATTTTTTTCTTGCGCGCCTGAGTCGTGGCAAAGTTCACCACGGGAGCACTCGACTCAATGCCGAAATCAGCGGCGTGGGCCACATGGCGATATACCGATGCGGTCTCAAGAAAAGCCTTGGCGGGAATACATCCACGATTCAAACAGGTACCACCGAGAGCGTCGCGCTCAACGAGGGCGACGTTCATTCCTGCCGATGATGCGTAGAGGGCAGCCCCATAACCTCCGGGACCACCACCAATCACTACGAGGTCAAATTGCTCGGCCATCCAGGCCACCTCCAAAAACGAGCGCTATTGCGCGTTGCAATTCTCAACCGTAGCCGTCAGAGACCCAATTCCCATGGGTCAATGACCTGTGTCATGATGCCCTCGGGTCAGGGACCCCACTGGCGCTGCTCGCCCGCCCGTGTGTAGGCCACTGCTTGAACGGTTTTGACCAACGGAAACCGCAAAATGCAAAATACTGGGGCATTGTCCGGAGGAATAACGCTTGAAGCGTCACAAACTCCTGCCGCCACAGTTTTCGAGGGTTCAAGGACCTGACCATCACCGAGAAGTCGCCAGTCCTCAATGACTGGTTCACCCGCCACACCAAACATTTTGACGCTCACTGCCAGACCGTCTGGGGTCACCTCGATACTGCTCACCGTGACCGTCATATCGCCGATTGTGGCGGATGTCCCGAGGACCAACACCTCTGCTTCGGTGCGATCCGTAGCGACCTGGAAAAGTTTGAATCCGCCCGCCAAGAGAATCAGCAGTCCACAGCCCACTGAGAGCAAAAGTAACGTGCGCGTCTTCATGGCTGGTCAAATCTTAGAGCGAGTGAGCCCCGATGAGCACAAAACTTCGGGGGGTGGCTTTGATCACACGCGGGCAAGCACTGACTCAGGAGGGCAAGATCGCTAGCATCCACAATGTGTCAACGCAGGATCTTTCATCGGAGCAGTCAACCTCTTCGCAAGGTACGCACGGACACCAGGCAGGCATGGGCACTCTCGCTTTGGGAGCATTAGGCATCGTCTATGGGGATATCGGAACATCACCGCTCTATGCCTTTCGAGAAGCCTTTCATCACCAACACCTAGATGCAACAAATCCTGTCTATGCCTTAGGCGTCGCCTCTGTTGTCTTTTGGGCTTTGCTCCTCATTATCTCTGTCAAATATCTGCTGTTTGTGATGCGCGCCGACAACCACGGTGAAGGCGGGATTTTGGCACTCACGGCGATGATCATGCCCAAGGGTTCGGCAAGCAAAAAACTTTCCTTCGCTGTCGCCTTAGGTATTTTTGGAACAGCCCTGCTCTACGGAGACGGTTTGATTACCCCAGCGATCTCGGTTCTCAGCGCCGTCGAAGGTGTCAAAGAAACAACCACCGCCTTCGACAGTTTGATTATTCCGATTGCAGTTGTCATTTTGGCAGTTTTGTTCCTCATACAAAAACGAGGCACGGCGGGGATCGGTCGCGTCTTTGGACCCATCATGGTGCTGTGGTTCGCTACTTTGGCGGGACTTGGACTCAACCAAATCATTCAGCGACCCAGCGTGCTGAAGGCCATCAGTCCAACGTATGCCTACGACTTTTTTATGGTTTCGCCGATGAAGTCATTTCTCACCCTCGGATCCATTTTCTTGGTCGTCACAGGAGGCGAAGCTTTATACGCCGACATGGGGCACTTCGGTCGTAAGCCAATTCAGATGACGTGGTATCTCGCCGTTTTACCTGCATTGTTGCTGAACTATTTTGGTCAAGCCGCACTCATTCTTTCCGACCCAACAGCGGCCGAGCGGCCGTTCTTCAAATTGGCACCCGAATGGGCCATCGTTCCGCTCGTTATCTTGGCCACGATGGCCACTGTGATCGCCTCACAAGCACTGATTTCGGGCGCTTTCTCTCTCACAGTTCAAGCAGTGCAACTTGATTATCTCCCACGAATCAAGATTCGTCATACGTCATCAGATCATCGCGGGCAGGTTTATGTACCTCTCGTGAATTGGTTGTTGATGTTCGGCTGCATCGGACTCGTCATCACCTTTCAAACCTCGGCCAATCTTGCTGCTGCTTACGGAATCGCCGTGACAACAACAATGGCGATCACCACCATCTTGTTCTACATACTTGCGGTCAATCGCTGGCAGTGGTCCAAGTTCAAAGCCCTGAGCATTTGTGCGCCACTGGCGATCATTGATATGGCCTTCCTCGGTGCAAACATTCCTAAAATTCCAGAGGGTGGTTGGTTCCCACTCGTCATCGCCATCATCTTGTTGGTGCAAATGATGACTTGGCGAAAAGGCCGCCAACTTGTGGCGCAACGTATCAATCGCGGAGAACGCGACATCAACGATGTCTTGGACGAGTACGGCACGGTTGCCAAAGTTCCGGGTACTGCAGTATTCATGTTCAAGGATCTCGGCAAGGCACCACCAGCCTTAGTGAATAATCTCAAACACAATAAGGTTTTGCATAAATGCACTCTGATCGTGGCAGTTGAGACTGCAGATATTCCCCGTGTCGCCCTTGAAGAACGTTCCACGGTGACACGTGTAGAACCTGGGGTCTTTCAAATTCTTCTGAGCTTCGGGTTTACCGAAGAACCCAATGTGGTGGAAGCCTTGGCAGCAATCAAAGAACGAGGATTCGATTTCAACCTTGACGACACCACATTCTTCCTTGGTCACGAATCTGTGATTTCTGGCAAGGCCCCTGGAATGAATCCGGTGTTTGAACATCTTTTCGTCATTCTGAATCGCGGTGCAGATAGTGCGGGTCGGTTCTTCAATCTTCCCAATGACAAGATTTTCGAAGTTGGATCCACGGTCGAGATCTAGTCGTCGGGCCCATCACTTCCCACTGTTTTCCCGCCCAGTCAGACACTTACTCCGTCACTCTCGTAATCTGATGAAATGACAAGTCGCACCATTGCAATCACAGGAGCAAGTGGCCTGATCGGAACTGCTCTGGCCAACCACTTAACGGCTCGCGGAGATCGGGTACTGAAGTTCACTCGAACTGGCCGCTCGTCCGACACAACAATCGCCTGGAATCCTGCTTCAGGCCAGATTGACGGCACACGCCTCAGCGGTGTCGATGCTGTCGTCCACCTCGCTGGTGCTGGAATCGGTGACAAACGATGGACCGCCGAATACAAAAGAGAAATCCTTGAAAGTCGCACCAAAAGCACCGCCCTTCTGGCGCAGGCAATGGCCGACCTCAGTGATGGACCAAAAATCTTGTTATCAGGTTCGGCGATCGGCATTTATGGTGCATCAGAGACACTGACATTTGACGAACAATCGCAGAATGGATCAACCTTCCTCGCCGACGTCTGTCAGCAATGGGAAGCTGCTACGGATCCTGCCTCAAAAGTCGGCATTCGTGTGGCACATTTGCGCACCGGCATTGTGCTCAGTCCTGCTGGTGGAGCACTCGCCAAATTATTGCCATTGTTCAAAATCGGCGCAGGCGGAAAAATGGGAACAGGTAAGCAATGGCAGAGTTGGATTTCCATTGATGACGAAATAGCCGCTATTGATTTCTTACTCAGTGCCAATGTCACAGGAGCTGTCAATCTCACGGCTCCACAGCCAGTCACACAAGGTGAGTTCACCAAGGTGCTGGCGAAGGTGCTGCATCGTCCCTCGTTTATGCCAGTCCCTTCTTTTGGACCAAAACTTTTGCTCGGTGGTGAACTAGCAGATGCCTTACTTTTCACTGGACAAAAAGTTCTGCCGCGTATTCTGCAAGGTGCCGGCTATTCCTTTATTCATTCAGATCTTGAGTCAGCCTTGCGTTCACTACTTCAGCGTCCCAGTTGAACGATGACGGCGAATAATCATCAATGAAAACCGCACTTCCAGCCACATGTGATGTGGTCGTGGTTGGTGCTGGCTTAGCTGGCCTCAGTGCCACTCGAGTACTCCAAGGGAATGGATTGAATGTTCATCTTCTTGAAGCATCTGATGACATCGGTGGACGTGTACGCACTGATTACCTCGACGGCTTCACCTTGGATCGCGGGTTTCAAGTGATCTTGACGGCCTATCCCGAACTACAACGACAATTTGATGTGTCGGCATTGGATCTACGCGCATTTGAACCAGGAGCTTTGGTATGGCTGAAGAAGAAAGGACATGTTGTCTCTGACCCCTTACGCCGTCCGCTCACCACTTTTTCGACGGCAATCGCCCCTATCGGGTCGGTGCTTGACAAATTACGCATCGTAGCTTTGCGCTATCGCGTGCGCCGAGGTGACGCAGCACGTCTGTTGTCGGGTGAGGACATGACAACATCCGAGATGCTCCGCAAGTCAGGCTTCTCATCGCGGATGATTCAACGTTTCTTCACTCCCCTCGTTGGTGGAATCCAACTGGATCCACAACTCAGTGCTTCACGGCGAATGTTTGACACCATTTTTCGCATGCTCTCGCAAGGTGATGCCGCTGTTCCCTCAGGCGGAATGGGCATGATTCCAAGGCAATTAGCGGGACATCTCGATCCCGCGACAATTCATCTCAATTCGCCTGTTGACAAAGTCTCAGGTACCAGTGTGACCTTGAAAGACGGACAACACATTTCTTGTCGCTGTGTGATTGTCGCCGTTGAAGGTCCGTCGGCGAGTGTGTTGACTGGCATTGAACCCGTTATCTCACGCAGTGTGGGATGCGTTTATTTTTCAGCCGACATTGC
Organism: Bifidobacterium breve; assembly: GCA_945862545.1. Lineage (GTDB taxonomy): Bacteria > Actinomycetota > Acidimicrobiia > Acidimicrobiales > Ilumatobacteraceae > Casp-actino8. The sequence goes on from CAMAYS010000099.1 coordinate 6,723, forward strand.
TCCGACAGATAAAAATCTCATCATTCTTGATGGCACGGCGCGAGGGCCAGTCCTCAATATCGCAGTCATGAGTAATGTTTCGGCTTCTTATGCGCCGCCCGGCAAACACCTCATCGCTGCTGCCATGCCAGGTCACTACCAAGGTGATCTCGAAGCACTGGCGCGCCCTCAACTTGAGGAAATGTTCGGCGCACAAGTACAACAATGGGTGCATCTGCGCACATACCGAATTGAGCACGGTCAGCCCGATCAATCTCCACCATTTTCACCGCAGAAAAAACAGTCTCTCGGAGATGGACTTTTTGTCTGCGGGGATCATCGCGATACTGCTTCAACTCAAGGCGCCTTGTACTCCGGGCGACGCTGTGCTGATACGGTGATCTCCTATCTTTCATCCGAATAAAACAAGAGAAAACGGAAGTTACCTATGAAAGTTCAAGATCCAGCAAAAGTTGTCTCGGTGAGCAGATTCGTCCCCGCATCCCCCACAGAAATCTTCAATCTCTTGGCTGACCCTTCGCAACATTGTCTCATTGATGGTTCAGGCTCAGTGCTTAAGGCCCGCTCCGATGCTCCCGAGCGGTTGTCCCTTGGTGCGAAGTTTGGTATGGATATGAAGATCGGTCTGAAGTACAAGATCACTAATGAAATTGTTGAGTTCAACGAACCAAATCTGATTGCATGGCGCCATTTCGGCGGGCATATCTGGCGCTATAAACTTGAAGCCGTTGAGGGTGGCACGCAGGTGACTGAGCAATTTGACTGGAATGGCTCAAAATCACCTTTGGTGCTGCGCCTGAGAAAATCACCAACAACCAACAAGAAATCTATGGAAGCGACCCTTGAGCGGATGGCTCAACATTTTTCAAAGTAGTGATTGCTGATGACCGAAAACAACCACGAAATCATCGCCAATAACATTCGTGCTCGACGTACGAGCATGTTGGTTGATAAGACTCGTGAAGTACCTCGT
>CAMAYS010000100.1:0-7673 GCA_945862545.1 Bifidobacterium breve
TACGCCTTAATCGTTGACGGTGAGGGAAGTCGTTACACCCAAGAGACAACTCTTGAGCGCCTAAAAAGTCCCACGTCATCTGCGGGCGATGTGTTTTCTGAGTTTGCCTCGTTAACTCTTGGATCAGGTGCTGCGGCCATGGTGATGGCTCGTGCAGATCGCCATAACGATGTACATCGTCTCATCGGTGGAGTGGGTCGTGCGGGCACTGAACACAACTCACTGTGTGTCGGAACATTGGATCGTATGACCACCGATACGCACGGGCTTTTGGTGGCAGGACTTGATTTAGCTGCTGCTGCATGGAAAGCCTCTGCAGAGAGTTTTGATTGGTCCGCTGGTCTTGATTGGTACATCATTCATCAGGTCAGCAAAGTTCATACCACCATGATTTGTGATCGCCTCGGGATCAACCCGGCAAAAGTTCCGTTGACTTTCCCGCGTTACGGCAATGTGGGTCCAGCAGCGATCCCAATCACTCTGGCGAGTGTGCAAGATCAAATTCAACCCGGTCAACGGGTGTTATGCCTCGGAATCGGTTCGGGACTCAACACCAGTTTCTCGGAAATTCTCTGGTGACAATGAGCGTTCCGTTCGCCGCGCAATTGGGCGAGTTCGGTGTCGACCCATCGTGGTCAAAGTTCGTAGATGTACCCAGCCATTCAGGTGGGACTCATCGTTGGCACATACTTGAGCGGCCAGGAATGGGTGCCGATGCACCGACAATTTTGTGCATTCACGGAAATCCAACATGGTCTTTTTTGTGGTCGCGTTTGATGAGCGAAATCACTCCAGCCTTTCGAGTGCTTGCTCCGGACCAATTATCAATGGGGTTTTCTGATCACATTGGAGCGCGTCCCTATCGTGATCGCGTTGGCGACATTCATGATCTTGTGACGGCTCTCGATATCTACGGACCGTTGTGGATCGTTGCCCAAGATTGGGGTGGGGCAATTGCTATGGGTTACGCCACCAGTCATCGTGCGCAAGTAGCCGGACTTATTTTGTCCAATACTGGTATCGCGATTCCAGCGGGTCGCAAAGCCCCACGCCTCATTCGTATTTCGGCAAGCAGTGGCCTGCATCGTTTGATCACCCGCACGACCTCTCTATTTGTCAGGGGGACTGGATATCTGCCTGGCGCTGGATTGACAAAGCAGCAACGACGGGCATTAGTTGCTCCGTATTTAGTGCGAGACCGACGAATCGGTGTGGCTGGCTTTGTGGCTGATGTGCCCTTTGATGAGAAGCATCCTTCATCCTGCGATCTAGCCAGTGTCGCTGCGGAGTTACAAGACGTGACTATCCCAGTGCGCTTGTATTGGGGTTCGAAAGACCCGGTATTTAATGATGATTTTGCTGATGACTTGGTGAGTCGCTTTTCTGATGTGGAGATTCATCGGATACCTGGTGCAGGTCATTTAGCAGTCCTGGAAACCTCTATGGCCCCCTTTGTTGAATCGGTTGTGCGCAATTCCACGCAGGTAATAAGTGCTCCATCAGATGACGATCAGACATGCGAGACACTGTGGGCGCGGATTGATTCGTCAACGCGCCCAGATGCTTTAGCCATCAGTGATGCAGCGGCAAAAACATCAGTCACTTTTTCTGAGTTTGAATCTCGAGTGGCCTCCTTCGCTCAGTCCTTGAGTGATCAAGGAGTCAAGTTGGGTGATCGGGTAGCGGTTTTGGTACCACCAAGTATTGACTTGATTGCAGTTGTGTATGCATGTTGGCGTGTTGGCGCAATCACTGTGATTGCCGATCGGGGTTTGGGGATCAAGGGACTTGGTGCTGCGGTGCGTTCAGCACGAGTACAACATGTTGTTGGTCCTCAACAGGCAGTGATCGCGGCCCGTGTTTTGCGATGGGCCCCTCGCTCGCAGAAGATTTCCCTGGCTTCACTATCGACAAGTCGTACGGTCAGTTCGCTAGCGCAGATCACGGTGCCTGCACCGACTGCTGATGATTTGGCGGCGGTGTTGTTCACTTCGGGGGCAACTGGTCCGGCCAAAGGGGTGCGTTATACGCACCGCCAACTGGGGGCCCAGCGTGATGCCTTGCAAAAAACATATGACATCACAGCAGATGATCGTTTCGTCGCGGCCTTTGCACCCTTCGCTTTATTTGGTCCTGCATTAGGAATCACAACTGGTCTTGCTGATATGGATGTCACCTCGCCCAGCACTTTGACTGCTGAGGCCTTGAATCAGGCATGTCAGTTAATTGATGCGACAATGGTTTTCGCCTCACCTGCGGCGTTAGCAAATGTTGTGCGAACGGCTGGTGGTTCGTTGCCCGCAGTGTCGAAATCTCGTTTGGTGATGTCGGCTGGTGCACCTGTGCCGTTGGAGACTTTGCAGAAGATGCAAGCCTTATGTCCCCAAGCCGAATTGCACACGCCATACGGAATGACCGAGGTCCTTCCGGTCGCTGATCTTTCACTCGCCGAGAGGACGCTTGCCGGAAGCGGCAGGGGTGTGTGCGTAGGTCATGCCGTTGAAGGTTGCGAACTCATGATTGCCGCCGCTGACACTCTCGGAGACCTCGCCCCCTTAGATGTCGGGACAACTGGTGAAGTCGTCGTGTCTGCCGCTTGGATGTCGTCGGGATATGACCGCTTGTGGCAGACACAGATAGCGGCCCGCCCAATATTGAACTCACGGACCTGGCATCGCACGGGTGATGTCGGACATCTTGATATTTCAGGAAATCTATGGATTGAAGGACGTTTAGTACACGTCATTCATACCGCTTCGGGTCAAGTCACACCAGTGCCACTGGAAATTTCTTGTGAAAGAGTCATAGGTGTGGCTCGTGCTGCGGCTGTCGGTATCGGACCTCGTGGGACTCAACAAGTGGTGATCGTCGTTGAACTTGATGATGCCTCAGAAGGTCCTGCAGGCACACTTCTCACACAGCAGATTCGGCAGGCAGTCGCTCCGCAGAGCGTGGCTTCGGTATGGGTTGTGAAAAAACTTCCGGTTGATATACGACACAACTCAAAAATTGATCGGTCTGCACTCGGTCTCATGATGCAAGACAAACTTTCTGGATCAAGGCGATGAAAGTTTTAGTCACGGGAGCAGGAAGTTTGCTCCTCGGTGGTGTGGCTCAGGCTTTAGTTGAACGTGGCGATGAAGTTATTTGTGTCCAGCGTCGAAAATTAGTAAGAGCACACTCAACGTCGCTCACGCAACATGGCGTTGATATTCGCGATCGTGAAGCGTTGACAGCTGCTGCTGTCGGTTGTGATGCAATCATTCATGGAGCGGCTCGAGTTGGTGTCCTCGGCACTTGGGAAGATTTTCGCAGTGTCAACGTTGATGGCACGGCTAACGTCATTCATGCAGCGCGCGCACGCGGCATTGCACGCTTGGTATATGTGTCAACTCCCTCGGTTGCTCATTCCGGAGAGTCAATTGTCGGGGCCACGGCTGCTGTGGCTGTAACGGGGCGCAAGGGCTCGTTCTATGCAGAATCAAAAGCGCAAGCAGAACATATGGTTTTGGCTGCCAACACAGATGGTTTGGGTGTCGTGAGTTTGCGACCCCATTTGGTGTGGGGCCCAGGTGACACACAGTTAGTTGGGCGCATTGTTGATCGAGCCCGCGCGGGTCGTTTAGTCATGGTGGGTAATGGACATGCGCTAGTTGATTCAACGTATATTGATAATGCCATCAGCGCCCATCTCGCTGCTCTTGATGCGGTGGCCCCACGAGCAACATGTGCCGGTCGGGCCTATGTCATTGCCAACGGTGAACCGCGCACTGTGACAGAACTCATTGAAGGAATCTGTCAGGCAGCAGGCGTACCTTTTCGGCCCAAGCATCTAGCACTTCCTTTGGCACGCATTGCTGGCTCAGTCCTTGAACGCCTCTGGCCACGCTTACGGAGCGACGAACCACCACTGACCCGTTTCGTGGCTGAGCAGTTGGGAACGGCGCATTGGTTTGATCCACGTCCGGCGCGCGATGATCTTACCTGGAGCCCACACGTGACATTGGATGAAGGTTTCACTCGCTTGCGGGCGTGGTTCGAACTAAATCACTGAAATCTTTTCACTTACAGTTTGTACGTCGCAACAACTGGCGCATGATCAGACCAGCGAGCATCATAGGAGGGAGCACGATCCACTCTTGCGCTGATGGCCGTTTTCGCCAGTTCTGGATTAGCAATGTGGTAGTCAATGCGCCAACCAGCATCATTGTCAAATGCTTTCCCACGCCATGACCACCACGAATACGGACCCACAATGTCACCCACTTGTTGGCGCATGACATCTACCCATTCATGTTGATCAAACATCTCATCAAACCAAGCGCGTTCCTCGGGCAGGAATCCTGCACTCTTGAGATTGCCTTTCCAATTCTTTAGATCCTCTGGACGATGGGCAACATTGAGATCTCCTGTCAGCAAGACATGGTTTCCTGAAGCCCTCAAAGCCTGCATCCGCTCTTTCATCGCAGTAAAAAATGCAAACTTTTCTTTCATTCTTTCGGGGGATTCGGCGTCACCTGTGTGGACATATGCCGAGATCACCGTCAGAGTTTTATTCTTACCCACCTGAATATCGGCCTGCACCCATCTCCCCGTGAAGTTGTGAGTCGGATGGTCGGCCCCGATATGGCTCGTTACGATCGGTAAACGACTGGCAACAGCAACTCCAGCACGCCCCTTCTGATTGCACTCAGCATGGGCGATATGCCAGCCTTCGCCCATGAGTTCTGCTACTAACTCATCGGGTGCTCGTACTTCTTGCAAGGTGATGACATCAGGGGCGCATTGTGTAATCCATGCATGCATTCCATTTTTTACCGCGGCGCGAAGACCGTTGACATTGACTGAGGCGATAGTGATCGTCATCTCCCGATCGTGCCACAAGCAAGCTGCTGAAATGTAATGCATCGCGCTCAGTACGGCTTGTGTAGCAGACGAGGGACCGATATCGGTAAGAATGAGGGGATGAGCAATGCGCCGTTTGAGCCGAACAAAGACCGTCTCTTGCCAGACCTCTCACTCAAGCAAGAGATGGTTCTTCTTGCCCGTACTCTGTGGCGTGAGGGTTACAACGACCACTTAGCGGGTCATATCACTGTCAATCTTCATGATGGAACATTGCTGTGCAATCCGTGGCTGTTGCTGTGGAACGAGTTTCGCGTGCAAGACATTATTCGAATTGATATGCAGGGAAATCTCGTTGAAGGCAATTGGCCAGTTCCGCTCGGCATCCCCTTGCATCTTGAATTACATAAGGCCCGACCAGATGTTGAAGTTGCATTACATAACCATCCACTGTTTGGAACCGTTTGGGCCGATATGGGTGAGATCCCGCCCGCCCTTGATCAATCAAGTGTTCTTGGAGGTGGCGACATCGCATTAGTACGAGAATATGGGGGGAGTGTCGACGACACTGACGCCGCTGCGACAGCGGTAGCGGCGATGGGTGACGCTGATTTAGTGTTGCTTGCTGGCCACGGTGTTTTTGTTATGGGTCAATCAATCCGTGCTGTCCATCAACGGTGCGTCGCCCTTGAACAACGCAGCCAACGTGCCTGGTACGCGCGCACGGCTAAACCTGACATGACCTCATCGTTACCGCAGTGGTACATCGAGCGAATGAAAGCCTCCGATGGAGATAAGTTCCATGGCTTCTGGGAAGCCATGGTTCGCCAAGAATTACGCGCTGACCCATTTTTGCTGGACTAAGGACTCCTGGGGTACGAATCGTTATTGGGCGATGCAGGTGACATCTTTGGACGATGCCATCACGCCAGTGGGTGTTCTTTGTCGGCAAGACTGTAGAAACGCAGCGCACAGTAAAGCGTTCCTCAAAGGATTCTGATGAATATTCTAGTTATTGGTGCCGGTGGTGTCGGCACCTCTATGGCCGCTATCGCTGAAAGCCGAAATTTTTTCCGCAGTTTCACTTTGGCTGATGTCTCACTTGAGGCGGCCCAGCGAGCGATTGGAAAACTCACTGACGCACAGCGTTTCACTGCAGTACAACTTGATGCCCGTAGCGAGAGCAACATTGTGGCACTGATCAAGGAGTGCGACGCCGACTTTGTAGTAAACGCCTGTGACCCGAGATTGAATGAGCCAATTTTCAGTGCCTGTTTCACTGCAGGGGTGCATTACATGGATATGGCGATGAATCTCAGCACGCCCCACGCCACCGATCCGTACAACCAAGTGGGCGAAATATTGGGTCATAAACAATTGTCTGCACATGAGGCTTGGATTGATAAAGGTCTCTTGGCTCTCGTTGGCATGGGGGTGGAGCCTGGCTTATCTGACGTCTTTGCGCGTTATGCCGCCGACAATCTCTTTGACACGATTGATGAGATTGGTGTTCGAGATGGCGCAAATCTGGCGATTGAGGGATACGACTTTGCTCCAACGTTTTCTATATGGACAACAATCGAGGAGTGCCTGAATCCACCGTTGATTTGGGAAAAAGGTCGGGGCATTTTCACGACTGATTGCTTCAGCGAGTCAGAAATTTTTCATTTCCCTGAAGGAATTGGCCCGATTGAGTGCGTCAATGTTGAACATGAAGAGGTTCTCTTGATTCCGCGAGAGATCGAATGCAATCGAGTTACTTTCAAATATGGTTTGGGTAATGAATTCATCAATTGGTTGAAAACATTTGCCTATCTTGGTCTTGACTCAGCGACGAAGATCAAAGTTGGTGATGTCCACGTTGCACCGCGTGATGTGCTGGCTGCCTTATTACCGAATCCAGCTGAATTGGGACATTTGATGAAGGGGAAAACCTGCGCCGGTACATGGATCAAAGGCACACACAATGGCTTGCCACGCGAGGTGTACCTGTATCACGTCGTCGACAACGAAGAAACAATGACAAAGTGGGGCTGCCAAGCAGTTTTGTGGCAGACGGCGATCTGTCCGATTGTGGCATTGGAGCTTCTGGCAACTGGGCAGTGGGCACATAGCGGTGTGCGTGGCCCCGAAGCCTTTGCTGCCGAGCCGTATCTTGAACTACTCAGTGCCTACGGCTCACCTCATGGAATTGTTGAAATGGGGGAAGAAAAATGGCCGGCGCCCATCCTGACCGGTGCGCCCGGTTGGAGTCGCCCAGTACGTTGATGTCTGCTTGAGTCGGATCGCGTGGAGAAAGTTGCGGCAACTTTGAGGTCAATCCTTATCCTCATAAAATTTGATAAAGAGACCTGACAGTAACCGTAGGGCTGTCATGTGTGGGGACAATCTCACAGACTTTCCTACACTATCTAAACGCTTTTTACCGTACTTACGATTCAGAATCTCTTTTGACTGTTCTTTGAGAATCGAACGTTCCGTAGAGGAAAAACTCTTTCCTTTGGCATGGTACACATACGTGTCAAGAGCGACTCCAAGAGAGTAGCCAGCATCAATTGCTCTGATGCACCAATCCAGTTCTTCTCCGTACCCTCGTGGAAAAGCATCGGTGTCAAATAAGCCTATCGCTGTGACAGATTGACTGTTAAACATCATACAAAAGCCGTTCAGAGACTCAGCCCACAGCAATTCTGTTCCTTGTGACCAGATATGAAGAAATTCATTGAGAAGTTGTGGCTTGACGAAACTGGTTACTTGATCGTCCTCTGGATCATCTCCAGAAATGTGATGGGGAATTGACTGAGCTTGAGCATTGTTTGAAACTGGTC
>CAMAYS010000101.1:0-7642 GCA_945862545.1 Bifidobacterium breve
AGAGAACGCGGTGCGGCCATAGTGACGGCTACTCACGATGTGGCTGAGGCATCAACCTGCGATCGCGTTTTGCTTGTTGCGGGACGCATTGTTGCTGATGGACCACCGGCGATAGTGATGACTCCAGAAAACCTTTTGGAAACCTTCGGCATTGGACTCACCAAAGTCGGCGATCACTTAGTTGTCACCGAACATCATCATGACCACTGACTTGCTAGTGCTCGTCCCAGTGATCATTGTGAGAAGCGTGGAGATGCCCGTCGTGTAGGTAGTCAATGTGGTCTCCATGTGCCACGGCTACATGTCCACAATCAGGGCCATGTTGATGCTCGTGCTCTTCGTGAGCAACACATCCTGCAAGGTCGCACTCATCCCAATGATCTTCATGCTGATGATGCAAGTGACCGTCATGCACATAATCCAAGTGATCATCATGAACAACGGCGGCGTGTCCGCAATCGGGTCCATGAACATGAGGGTGTTCGTGCTTCACGGACCAATTATGGCATATACGGGATTAATCCTGCGGTAAGAGCCTGAGGGTGTATGGTCGGGTCACGGGATGTCCATAATCAGTGGCTGCCGTTGGAGGGTATTGTAATGTTTGCTGTTGATGTGTGTGATTTGCCGGCTACTGGCGGGTCGGCGTTCGTGTTGGTTGTTGGTTTGTTTGTGTTGGTTGCGGGTGTGATTGTGGCGCGTTGGGTGCGTCAATCTGCTGGCCGGTTGTCGGTTGTGGTGGCCCCGTTGGTGTTGCTGGGTGGTTTAACGCTAGTGCCCGCGACTTTTGACCCGTGCGCGACGACGACGACGGTTGCTGCGACGACGACGGTTGCGCCTGTTGTTTACGGTGTGGGTGATACGGGTCCTGGTGGTGGCATCGTGTTTTATGTGGATCTGACTCGGGAACCGGGCGCCCAATATTTTGAGGCGGCGTGTGCCGGATGGCAAAACAACTGCGACGGGACGACTGCTGATCCGTTAGCTGAGTGGGGCTGTTTCGGGACTGTGATTTCGGGTGCTGACGGGTTAGTGATTGGGACTGGTGAACTGAACTCAAGCGAAATTCTTGCTGACTGTCCGACCGCAGGTATTGCTGTCGATCTTGCGGACGATTACAGCCACAACACCCTCGATGACTGGTTTTTGCCGTCGCGGGACGAGTTGAACGCGCTCTGTAAGTGGGCGTTCGTTGACACTGTGAATGCGGTCTGCAACGACAACGGCGAAGGCTCTTTCTTGCTGACGAACGGTGGTTTTTCTACTGCCTACTATTGGAGTTCTTCTGAGTTCGACGACGGCATCGCGTGGGCCCAGGATTTCAACTTCGGCTATCAGTTCAACTACTACAAGTACGGCTCGTTCTACGTCCGTCCCGTGCGGGCTTTTTAACTATTTATCTAAGTAATTCTTTTGGTTTTCAAACCAATGATGTCATACAAGGGATTAATCCTGCGGGAACGTGTCGCGTAATTCTCGTTTGAGAATCTTTCCCGAGGCATTTCGTGGCAGCGGCTCGGTCACGAAGACAACTCGGCTCGGAACTTTGAAGGAAGCCAGCATCGTTGCCACATGCGAGCGCAGAGTATCCACATCAAGTTCGTGATCAGGTTTAAGCATCACCGCACAGGCCAATTCCTCACCGAGTCGCTCGTGGGGAAGACCAAAAACGGCACATTCGTGGACGGCGGGCAATTCATAAATTGCTGCCTCAACTTCAGCGCAGAAGATATTCTCACCAGCGCGAATCACCATATCCTTGGCACGATCGAGAACGAACACGAAACCTTCTTCGTCGATCTTGCCGAGATCTCCCGAGCGCAACCATCCGTTGACGATGGTCTCAGCAGTGGCCTCGGGTCGATTCCAATAGCCACGAATGAGATGGGGTCCTTTGAACCAAATCTCGCCGATTTCATTGGCTGGCAAGGTGTGGCCGTCTGCGTCACGCGTTTCAATCTGCAAAATGGGAGTGCCACGCCCCGTTGAAGTGGGATGCAACAAATAATCGGGACCCGTGTTTTGTGGTCCGTACGCATTCGTTTCGGTCATCCCATAACCGATACCGGGCTGTCCTTTTTTGAAATTACTGGAGACTCGTTTGACGAGTTCGGGAGGAGCGGGGGCGCCACCTCCGCCAACACTTGCCAAACTTGACACGTCGTACTGGGAGAAATTGGGGCACTCCAACAAATCCCATGACTGAGTGGGGACGCCAACAAAGTTAGTAATTTTCTCACGCTGAATCAGTTGCAAAGCGCGTTCTGGTTCCCACTTGTACATGATGACAAGCTTCAGTCCGCCAACGAAACAACTCATCATCACTGGAATGCATCCTGTGACATGAAAGAGCGGGACGACCAAGATGAATGATGGGGCGATCCCCGTTGAATCCTTCGGATCTTTTGGATAGCGCACGTTTTGAATTGTTGTCCGACAAGAGAACCCGAGTAAGGCCTGAATGATGGAGCGATGCGTACTGACTGCACCTTTGGGGCGACCAGTCGTACCACTGGTATAAAGAATCGTGGCGTCATCATCTGGAGCGATATCAGCCGCAGGCATCGCCTCTCCAAGCATGATCGCATCTTCCCAACGATCAAAGCCTTCGAGCGGAGGCTTAGTTGAGCGACAGACAACCCCGTGAATGCCAAGGCGAGCCACGGACTTGACTGAGCGCTCGGCGCGTTCTTCATCGCAGAGCAAAACCTTGGCCCCACTGTCCTCAAGAGCGAAGTCATTCTCGTCTTGGGTCCACCACGCATTAAAAGAAACAGACACCGCCCCAATCGACAGGATGGCAGCAAAGGAAATGACCCATTCGGGATAGTTGCGCATAGCGATCGCTACTCGGTCGCCCTTTTTAATGCCGTATGTGTTGACCAGCATCGCTGCCACTGCGTCAACATGTTTCATCGTTTCATCAAAAGTCCAGCGTTCATCCTCATAGACAACAAAAACTGATTCTCCACGTGTGCGTGATAGATCAAAAACTTCGCGCAGGTTATTGGGGGAGTTCTTGAATGCTGTGACTTCAAAGCCGGCAATTGAAATGAGATGTGTTTCAAATGGCGCGCCGGGCGCTGTCAATATTGCAATGGCCTCTTGATGACTGACTGGCATATATTTCCCCCCACAAGAACTGTCCCTCTCACGGTAGTGGAGGCTTAGTCGTTAGCCATTATTTCATCTGGGAAACGACCAGCGTTGATGAGGGCAACCATTTTTTTCATGGGTTCGCTGGTATGTCGGAAAAAGGATTGGAATCCGTCACAGAGGTGATTCAATCCAGGTTCGCCGTCGGGAGTCGTAGCGAAGCGGTCCTTGGGGCAACCGCCGTTACAGGCAAATCTGACATCACATTTTTGGCACATGGTTGGCAGGGTGGTTTGTTTATTGCGACCAAAAGTGACTTGCTGAGGTGCGGTGACGAGGTCAATCAACGGGGTGTGGTGGATGTTGCCGAGTTTGTGATCGGGCTCAACGAAATGGTCGCACGAATAAAGATCGCCGTTATGTTCAAGGACGAGAGCCGACCCGCAGGTCGGTGCGTGGACGCACAGACTGTATTGCCCGATGTGAGCGCCGAGGGTGACATCAAACATCTGAATAAATATCTCGCCAACATCGCGCTTGACCCATTCGTCGAATATCGCGTTCAGGAAGTTCCCGTATTGCTGCCCAGTGATTGAGCGACTCGTGACGAGACTTCCACTTTGGGTGTACAGGATGCGTCGTCGCCCCGGTTTGTCGCTCCAACCTTTTTCGGCGATCGGCAGAGTCTCAGGATTCGCTCGTTCAACAATCGGGATGAATTGAAGATGTTTGGCCTTCAAGACATCTCGAAAAAACGTGTACACCTCAAGTGGTCTGTCCACGTTTGCGGAGTTCAGTGAGCACAAAATATTTGTTTCAACTTGGTATTTGTCGAGCAACTCCCAAGCCCTGAATACATCATCAAAACTTCCACGCCCATCCTTCCAGACCCGGAATTCATCATGCATCTCTTGGGGTCCGTCAATACTTAGTCCAACTAAGACATTGTTCTGCTTCAGGAAAACTGCCCACTCATCGGTGAGCAGCGTTCCATTGGTTTGCATGGTGTGTTCAATCGTCTGCGCGGGCCGGGCATATTGGGCAATCAGCGCGATCACTGAGCGATAAAAATCCAAACCCATCAATGTGGGTTCGCCACCTTGCCAGGCGACTGAGACGGGTCCGTCAGGTTGAGAACTGAGAAGTTGTTGCAGATAAGTCTGCAAAGTGTCTCGTGACATGCGCATGCTCTCGCCTGGATAGAGGGCGTCTTTCGAGAGAAAAAAGCAGTAGGTGCAGTCAAGATTGCAAATGGCACCCGTTGGCTTAGCAAGTAAATGAAAGGCCGCTTGAGTGGGTCGGGAATTACTCATCCCAAGAAGAGTGCCACAACAGGGGATTCGAAGGTGAATCTGCGGGTGTGCCCGGTTTGGCGTTACCCAACCACAAAGCAAGATCAAGATCGCGAGCTGGGTGGTTTGTCTCGCCGATGAGTGTGCCATCTGCGTAGTAAATGATGGTGATCACCGAACGCATCGTGCTTGTCGTGTTTGCGGGAGCACTGTGCAATGTCCAGCCAGTATGAAATGTTGCATCACCGACGACAAAAGGTCCGTGAGTTGACAGATTGAGTTTGCGTTGCTCGACGAGAGTGTCGAAATACGACTGCGAGGCATCACCGATGACTTCTTCGCCGAGGTTTCCCTCGTGTGATGTACCGTCGGCGAAAACCATGCCACCAATTTCATTTGGAACATCAACGAGAGGCATCCACATCGTGACCGTCTGGCTGGTCTGCAATGGCCAATACACCTGATCTTGATGCCACGGAGTGAAACCGCCGCCAGGTTCCTTATACAAAGACTGATCGTGATACAGGCGAACCCCTTGGCATCCCATGAGTTGGGCGGCCACGCGCGCGAAACGGCGCGCATAAATGAAGGCTTGGGTTGTTTCGTTGTGCTGACAAATGGCAGCAGACTGAATGAAGGCTTTGCCGTAGGTGTCGCGTTCTTGTAAGGGGCGCTTATCCCAACGGCGTTGCATCGTTGCCTCATCGATAGCAGGTTTGTAATGCGCGATTTCCTCGGCGCTGGCCAATCCACGAACAACGCAGTGACCTTTCTCAATAAAAGATTCGCGGAGATGCGCTGTGATCTCAAATGTGTCATTGAGGTCATGCATTGTTGATCCTTCGTCCATCAGTGCACCGAGATCTTGGGGAAACGGGCATCGTCAATCAGCAGTTCGCCCGCTGATCCAATCGGACCTTCAAAGCGTGTGGCATTGCTGCCGACGTATTGCACGATGTAGGCCTTGCGAGTCTTGCCAGAAATATTTGGTCCAGTGAGATGAGGCGTCAAGCTGCTGAAAACGACAGCACCTCCAGCCCCTACTGGCGCAGATACGGCAGACACGGGTGGTTCTTCAAAAATTTGAAAACCGAGTGGCTCAACATAGTCGTGTTTGAGCGTTCCATGGCGGTGCATACCGGGAGCAACCCACGGGCATCCCGAGTCAACAGTGGCATCGGTCAGGGCAATCCAAACCGTGAGATAATTCTGTGGCTCAACGAATGTGTAGCCATTGTCTTGATGCCATGGGAAGCGACGGGGTTTTTCGCTTTCCTTATAGACGACTTGATCGTGATACAGGCGTGCATCGGGACCGACTAGGTCATGAGCGATTTCTGAGATCGGTGAATCCAAGACAAATTGTCGAAGGATGGGGGACTGGAGGGCGACATGGGGAGCGAAAGAAATAGCGCCCCGCTCTGCGATGAACATTCGCTCATCAGGAAGTTTTTTCAAGAATTCGTCGGCGACAACGTAACTGGCATCGGTCTCGGCCGTCATGTCCGCCAACTGCGAAGCGTTCAGCAAGTTCTCCACGACAAAGAATCCGAGTTCGTTATATTGCGACCACTGCTCGGGGGTGACGCGCTGAGCAGAGACCATGTGATGGACTTCTTGGTCCCAGTCAAAGTTCTTTGAGCGCGGGTGCATCTCAAGCATGCTCCATTGTGACATTTGCTCTCGGGTGAATGTGACTTGAAGGCATTTTTGGGGCAGACTTTGCCATGAGATAAGCCGTTTGTCGCCGAATAAGGCAAAATGGCATAAGCCGAATGAAAGATAAGTAGATGGATTTCACCTGGACGCCAGCACAGCAAAGCCTCAGAGAGCAAGCTCGTTCAGTTGCCGTCTCTGCCGTTGAGCGCTTCGGGCGAGCAAATGATTCATGGATTAACGGCTGGTCCAAAGAGTTCGCACTCGAACTTGGTGAATTGGGTTGGATTGGTTTGACGTGGCCCACAGAGTTCGGCGGTGGTGGTCGCCCTCCGATTGAACGCCTGATCATCGGAGAAGAACTCATCAAGGTCGGCGCACCGATTGGTTCGATGTGGTTTGCCGATCGACAAATGGGTCCCACTTTGATTACCTACGGTCGCCCCGATCAACAGGCCGAGTTTCTCCCGAGCATTCTCACTGGTGCCTCCACGTGGTGCATCGGGATGTCAGAACCAAATGCTGGTTCAGATTTGGCATCGTTGAAAACTCAGGCAGTGCTGGATGGCGACGACTGGGTCATCAATGGTCAAAAGATTTGGACCAGTTTCGGTGCCGTGGCCGATTATTGCTACCTCATTTGTCGCACATCCAATGATGGTCCGCCACATGCGGGGATCAGTGAAATCATCGTGCCGATGAATTCACCGGGTATTGAAGTGCGTCCGATTACGGACATGACAACCAATCGCCATTTTTGTGAAGTCTTTTTTACCGATGTTCGCGTTCCCGCCATCAATCTCGTCGGCGTTGAGGGAAATGCTTTCAAACAAACGATGCGTCAACTTGAACATGAACGCGGTGGCATCGATCGCCTCGTTTCCAATTACGCGCTGTATGTCATGGCCCGCGAGAGAGCGGATACCACAGATCCCCGCGTGCGACAACAGATCGCCCGGCTCGAAGTGAAATATCAGATCGGTCGAATTCTTGTGATCCGCGAAACACTGCGACAAGCGCCTGCCGGCTTTTCCGCTGCCACAAAGTGTTTCTGTACAGAGCACGAATGGGATGTGGCACAGTTCGTGATGGAGACATTGGGGGCGCAGGCCACTCTGTGGGATCAAACCACGCAGGGTTTTGCCTATGGACCTGGCTACACGATCATGGGTGGGACATCCAATGTGATGCGCAATATCTTGGGTGAACGGGTTCTTGGCTTACCTAAATGAAGTGTTGCCCCAGATGACCTTTCGTCATATACCGTAGAAGCGTGAGAGATTTCGGGTGGGCACTATGAGTGGCACAGAACGGTCAAGCAATCTGCGTGCTCGTTTGAATGCGGGCGAAAGCATTGTGATGCCAGGTGTGTGGGACGCATTGTCGGCGCGACTGGTTCACCAAGCGGGCTTCTCCACTGCTTTCGTTTCCGGTTTCGCAGTTTCGGGCACTCTCTTAGGAAAACCCGATGTGGGTTTTCTCACCCAAGTGGAGATGGGCGCAGTTGCTCAACGCGTCTGTGACGCGGCACCTTTGTTGAACGCTGTTGTGGACGCTGATACTGGATACGGCAATCCAATGAATGTGCGGCGAACGGT
>CAMAYS010000102.1:0-7637 GCA_945862545.1 Bifidobacterium breve
CAATCAACCGTGAATTGAGTCCCGTGAGGCTCGAACGGAAGGACATATGAAGAATCTTGAGGGCAGTAGCCCGTCAACTCAGAGAGTCTCGGTACTCGGTCAAGCCGATGTGAATCGAGCGATTACTCGTATTGCTCATGAGATCATTGAACGCAATCGGGGACTTGAAGGCGTTGTCATCATTGGTCTGCAGCGCGGCGGAGTCTGGTTGGCGGATCGACTCGTAGCAGCGATCAATCACATTGAAGGCGAATCTGCTCATTCGCTCGTCGCCGGATATCTTGATGTCTCACTCTTTCGCGATGACATCTCTCTTCGACCGGTCACTCCACTTTCTGTGACCGATATACCCATTGATCTTGATGGCTCAAAAGTAGTTCTCGTGGACGATGTTCTGTTCACCGGTCGAACCGTGCGTGCTGCTCTTGATGCACTGAACCAGTACGGCCGTCCAGCATCGGTGCAACTGGCCGTGATGATTGATCGCGGGCATCGAGAGTTACCAATACGCCCAGATTATGTTGGAAAAAATCTACCTACAGGCCGAGACGAGGATGTGCACGTGACATCTGAGGCAGTGACCCTTGAACGCAGGGTGACTCAATGAAGCATCTACGCAGCATTGAAGAACTTGGAGTTGAGGGCATCGTACGAATCCTGTCGTTAAGCGAGCACATGGCGCAGGTTAATCAACGGCCCGTGCCCAAGGTGCCAGCGTTGATCGGGCGCACGGTTGTGAGTTTGTTTTTTGAGGACTCCACTCGCACGCGCATTAGTTTTGAAACTGCTGCCAAACGCTTGTCCGCTGACACGATGACTTTTAGTGTGTCAACGTCAAGTGTCAATAAAGGTGAGAGCCTGCGCGACACTATTGAAACCGTGAGCGCCATGGGCGTTGCTGCATTCGTGGTACGCCATAAAACAAGTGGTATCCCGTGGCAATTAAGCCAATGGACTGATGCTTGCATTATTAATGCCGGAGACGGTTGGCATCAGCATCCGACACAGGCTCTGTTGGACAGTTACACCGTGATGAGCACGCTTGGTCGAACGCCGAGCGCGACATGTTTGGCTGGTTTACGGATAGCCATAGTTGGGGATATCCGCCATAGCCGAGTTGCGCGTAGCAATGTCCAAGCATTTACAGCACTTGGTGCGCAGGTGGTACTGGTGGCTCCGCGAACCTTGCTTCCGCCTGAAGTTGAAGACTGGCCTGTTGAAATCTCGAGTTCGCTCGATGAGGTGATAGGAGATGTGGATGTCTTGTACATGTTGCGGATGCAACGTGAACGGATGAACGAGGCCTTAGTTCCCCATCTTGGCGAGTATTCGCAACGCTTTGGGCTTGATGAACGGCGCGCAACTTTATTGCGTAACACCGCTTTAGTGATGCACCCTGGCCCGATGAATAGGGGAGTGGAGATGGTGGTTGACCCCGCAACTTTGCCTGGCAATGTCATCACTCGGCAAGTGGCCAATGGGGTTTCGGTGCGAATGGCCGTGCTCTTTGATGTGCTCGGTGGTAGCGAAGTAACGACTGGAGTGCAAACATGACGAATCAACAGACGATCAACATTCGTGGGGGACGACTGATGGATCCACTGACAGGTCGCAACGGTCGTATGGCCGACATTCATATCGCTGCTGGACAGGTTCGTGCTGTTGTTGACTCAGGGAAGGATCTTCCAAGCGCGGATATAGAACTTGATGCCACAAACTGCATTGTTAGTCCCGGATTAGTTGATCTGCATGTTCATCTACGTGAACCTGGGCGTGAGGAATCTGAGACCATTGAAACAGGAAGTCGTGCTGCGGCTCTCGGTGGATTTACAGCGATAGTGGCGATGCCAAATACAGAACCTGCTCAAGATTCACGCATTGTTGTGGAGTTCGTTCGAGCACAAGGTGAGCGTGCGGGGCTTTGCGAGGTCGTCCCCGCTGGTTGCATTACTTTGGGTCGCGCAGGTGAGGCTCTCGCTCCTTACGATGAACTGCGCGATGCAGGTGTGCGATTGTTTACCGATGATGGAAACGGCGTACAAGATCCGTTATTGATGCGCCGTGCCCTGGAATATGCTCGTGACTTAGATGTGACCTTGGCGCAACATTGTGAAGTAAGTCGCCTGACAACGGGAGCTGTGATGCATGAGGGCTCATGTTGCGGTCATCTCGGACTTCCGGGGTGGCCAGCGATCGCTGAAGAGTTGATGGTTCATCGCGATATTGAACTCGTTCGTCTCACTGGTGGAAGGATTCACTTCTTGCACTTGTCAACGCAACGCAGTGTGGACATGGTGCGAGTTGCAAAAGCCCAAGGACTCGCAATCACTGCTGAGGCTGCACCGCATCACTTCACCTTGAGTGATGAAAGCCTGCGAAGTTTTGACACTGTCTACAAAGTCAACCCGCCGCTGCGAACGGCACTTGACATCCAAGCCCTCAAAGACGGTTTGGCCGATGGCACCATTGACGCCATTGCCACCGATCATGCCCCTCACGCCAGTCACCTCAAAGAACAACCCCTTGATCAAGCACCGCCAGGAATGCTGGGCTTGGAGACCGCATTGGCACTCGCCTTAAGCGAACTGACGATGGATGTGTACGACGTTTTGGCGGCACTCAGTTGGAAGCCCGCAAAGATCGCTGGGATTGACGATCGCCATGGACGGCCAATAGCGCTCGGTGAACCGGCGAATATCACGGTGTTCAACCCTTCCCTTGAGTGGACCGTGGACCGCAACTCGGGGGCCAGCAAGAGTAAAAACACTCCCTATCACGGTCGGGTTGTCTCAGGGAAAGTCCGCCACACGGTCTTTAACGGCCACGGAGTGGTTATCGAAGGGGTCGCCCAACTCTGATGGATAATCATTTATTATACAGTACAATGAATAATCATACAAAGAAGGAAATCTGATGACAATTCGTGAAGCAGCACTAGTTCTTGCTGACGGCAGTGTGTTCGAAGGTGAGGCCATAGGTGCGGAGTCAGCGTCAGGGATCTCGGCTGGAGAGGTCGTCTTCAATACTGTTCTGAGCGGATATCAGGAGGTCATCACTGACCCTTCATACGCCGGCCAAATCATCAGTTTCACTTATCCGCATATCGGTAATTATGGGGTGACATCTTTGGATAATGAGTCGTCACGTCCGTTTTGCCGAGGAGTGATCGTACGTGAAATGGCGCGACGACACAGTAGTTATCGTGCTGAAAATAGTTTGGACGCATTGTTGATTAAAAGTGGTGTGTCAGGTATCGGTGGTATTGACACGCGCCGTTTGACTCGCGTGTTGCGAGATGCTGGTGCGATACCTGGCGCATTCGGTACCGCTTCATACGAGCAGTTGCTGGCGGCGGCGCGTGCTGAACTTGGCACTGATGGAGTTGATTTAGTTTCCACTGTCACGACAGGCAAGCGTTACAGCGTCGGCGATGGACCTCTCAAAGTGGTGGCCTATGACTTCGGCATCAAGACGACCATTCTTCGTTGCCTATCAGACATAGCCACGATTGAAGTTGTGCCGGCATCGACGACGGCGGCTGAAGTTATGGCGATGAATCCTCAGGGCGTGTTTTTGTCAAACGGACCTGGAGATCCAACGACTGTTCCCTATGCGGTTGAAGCGATCACTGAATTAGTTGGACAGGTTCCGGTTTTCGGCATCTGTCTCGGACACCAGTTGCTGAGTTTGGCTTTGGGTGGTCAGACCTACAAGTTGCCGTTTGGTCATCACGGTGGAAATCATCCAGTCCAACATCTGGCTTCTGGTCATGTTGAGATCACGAGTCAAAACCACAACTTTTGTGTTGATGCCGAAAGCCTCGGCGGACGAGTCTTGACGACACATATCAATCTCAACGACAAGAGCAATGAAGGTATGCGGGTCAAAGATGCTCGGGCGTTCAGTGTGCAGTATCACCCCGAGGCTGGGCCTGGTCCTCACGACAGTCGTTATCTTTTCGAGCAGTTTGCCGAACTCATGAAGAATGGAACTTTCTGATCATGCCTAAGCGCACTGATATCTCATCAATCCTGATCATCGGATCGGGTCCTATTGTCATCGGTCAAGCCTGCGAATTTGATTATTCGGGAACTCAGGCATGTCGCGTTCTCAAAGAAGAGGGCTACCGCGTCATTCTGGCCAATTCCAATCCAGCCACAATTATGACTGACCCAGATTTTGCTCACCGTACGTATATTGAGCCACTCACTTGGGAAGTGATCGCCAAAATCATTGAGCGCGAAAAACCCGATGCCGTTTTGGCCACGCTCGGCGGTCAGACAGGTCTGAACTTAGCGATGGCCTTGTTTGAACGTGGATTGGTCGGGGTCCCAGGCACACCTGAACTCATCGGCGCCAATGCCGAATCGATCTCGACAGCTGAAGACCGTGGCAAATTTAAAGAGGCGATGATTGAAATCGGGCTCAAGGTTCCTGCGAGTGGAATAGCACACACACTGGAAGAATCTTTAGAGGTCATTAAGGTGATCGGGCTTCCCGCCATCATTCGACCTGCATATATTTTGGGTGGACGCGGTACGGGTATTGCGGCGACACATGAAGAGTTTGTCAAATTGGCATCAAACGGATTGCACGCCAGTCCGATCAGTGAAATCTTGATTGAGCAAAGCATCGCTGGCTGGAAAGAATATGAACTTGAAGTGATGCGTGATACCGCCGATAACTGCGTGATCATTTGCTCCATTGAAAACTTTGATCCCATGGGAGTCCACACCGGCGATTCAATCACTGTTGCCCCTGCGCAAACTTTGAGTGATGTTGAATATCAACTGATGCGCGATGCTGCTTTGGCCTGTATCCGCCGTGTGGGTGTGGAAACTGGTGGATCAAATGTGCAGTTTGCGGTTAATCCCGAGACTGGTGAACAAGTCGTGATCGAGATGAATCCGCGAGTTTCGCGCTCAAGCGCATTGGCCTCAAAGGCCACAGGATTTCCTATCGCCAAGATTGCTGCCAAGTTGGCGGTGGGATACACGCTTGATGAGATACCCAATGACATCACCAAGATGACTCCGGCGAGTTTTGAGCCGACGATTGACTATGTCGTGACAAAGATTCCGCGTTGGGCTTTTGAAAAGTTGCCTGGGACGAGTGGCATCTTGGGAACGCAAATGCAAAGCGTGGGTGAGGTGATGGCTATCGGGCGTACTTTTCCTGAGAGTTTGCAAAAGGCTTTACGATCCCTTGAACAAGGGCGATTGGGACTCAACTGCGATCCAGCAGAAAAGCAGTTTGCCAATCTTTCAACTCAAGAGTTGCTGACTTCGGTTGGTGTTGGCACTCCTGATCGCATTTTTACAATTGGGGAGTTGCTTCTGCGAGGTATCTCTGTGGATGAGGTGTATCAAGCTTGCAAGGTTGATCCTTGGTTTCTTGACCAGATGCTGATGATCATCGAAGAGCGAGAGGCCGTGAAATCTTTGTCGCCATCGGCGATGAGTAAGCAAGCATGGAAGCGCATTAAGCGAGTCGGCTTCAGCGATGCACAGTTGGCATATTTATGGTCAACCCACGAAGACGATGTCCGTAGGATTCGCGAAATGGCAGGAGTTTTGCCGACCTATAAAACGGTTGATACTTGCTCGGCCGAATTTGCTGCCCAAACTCCGTATCACTACTCGACATACGAAGATGAAAATGAGGTCCGTCCTTCGGATCGCCCGCGAGTGATCATTCTTGGTTCAGGCCCCAACCGCATCGGACAGGGAATCGAGTTTGACTATTGCTGCGTCCATGCCTCATTTGCATTGCGCGATGCCGGTTATGAAACAGTGATGATCAATTGCAATCCCGAGACAGTCTCCACTGACTACGACACGTCTGATCGCTTGTATTTTGAGCCACTCACTAAAGAGGATGTTTTGAATGTCATCGCCGCAGAAACCGCGGCGGCCGGTGGACGTGCTCCAAAAGTGATCGTCTCACTTGGTGGTCAAACTCCTTTGAAACTCTCAGGACTCATTCCCGCCGAACTCATTGCTGGCACTTCGCCTGTCTCCATTGACTTGGCTGAGGATCGCGAAAAGTGGAACGAGTTGTGCGAATCCCTCAAGATCCCGCAACCACCTGGTGGTACAGCGATCAACCTTGAACAGGCAATGGCGATTGTTGAGCGAGTCGGATTTCCGGTGTTAGTGCGTCCGAGTTATGTGCTCGGTGGACGAGCCATGCAGATTGTGCATGATCGCGATCACCTGACACGCGCCATGGCTGAACTTTCTGATTTTGGCAGTCTTGGAAAAGAGGGTGGGCTATCAGCAGAACGTCCAGTACTTGTTGATCGTTTTCTCGAAGATGCCACTGAGGTGGATGTGGACGCGATTCGTGATCACACTGGCGAAGTACTTATCGGTGGAGTCATGGAGCATGTTGAAGAGGCTGGCGTTCACTCGGGTGACTCAGCCTGCGCGATCCCACCACAAACATTGCCGAAGTGGGTTGTTGAAGTGATTGAGGCGTACACCGCAGCGATCGCTGCGGCATTAGATGTACGCGGTCCGATCAATGTGCAATATGCGGTTGTTGGTACAAGTGTGTATGTGATTGAAGCCAACCCGCGAGCCAGTCGTACAGTGCCCTTCGTAGCCAAGGCCACTGGGGTGCCATTGGCTAAGGTGGCCACGCGGGTGATGCTTGGTTCGACCTTGGCTGAACTCCGTCGTGAGGGACTACTCACTCACTCGGTCTTACTTGATTTCCCTGACACGGTCGCAGTTAAAGAGGCTGTTTTGCCATTTAGTCGTTTCCCTGAAGTGGATACTGCGCTCGGACCAGAAATGCGCTCAACGGGCGAGGTCATGGGTATTGACAAAACTTTCGGTCGAGCCTTTTACAAAGCCGAACTCGCGGCAGGCACAGTGTTGCCAACAACTGGGATGGTTTTTCTCTCCTTGGCAGATGGTGACAAACCTGCTGGCATTGTGGTTGCTCACCGATTGCGTGCTTTAGGTTTTGGTATTGCCGCGACAACTGGAACCGCGGCGTATCTCGCGCGCTTTGGAATGGATGTCGACAAGGTAGTCGGAAAAGTCAACGAAAATGCAGCGATCACCGCCGTGGATTTGATTGCTTCGGGCGAAGTGTCATTCGTTGTCAACACCCCGCAAGGTCGTGGTGGTCGTACTGACGGCGAAGCAATTCGCAAAGCAGCCAATGTCAATCATGTGAGTTCGGTGACCACTGTTGAAGCAGCATTGGCGGCGGTGCAAGGTATGGCTGAACAACTCGACCATCCTCTCGAGGTCAAGAGTCTGCAGGAATACCATGGCCGCTGATCGAAGCCTTGTCACCACGAGTGTCAAGGTGGGGGAACTTGAATTGGCGCATCCGATCATCGCTGCGTCAGGAACGGCTGGCCATGGTGCCGAGTTGTCTGCATACGGGGACCTTTCAACACTTGGAGCAGTTGTTGTGAAGTCATTAAGTGCAGAGGCGTGGGCCGGCAACCCGGCACCGCGAGTTCATCCGATCGCACAAGGAATGATCAACGCTGTGGGTCTGCAGGGATCGGGAGTAGCGCATTGGCTAGCCAATGATTTGCCGGCCATGGCGACCGCCCAAGCTCAAGCTGTTGTCAGTATCTGGGGGCGATCGGTTGAGGAATATCGTCGCGCTGC
>CAMAYS010000103.1:0-7478 GCA_945862545.1 Bifidobacterium breve
CCAGGTTGAAATGAGCGAATCCAGTTCGGGTCAATGGGCCCGTCAAATAACTCGTCATGCATATGTTCGTTGACATAGAGCATGGTTCCCGCCATAGAAACATCGATACGTTCGCCCGCACCAGTGCGTTCACGTTGATACAACGCAGCCAAAATCGCAGTCGTTGTTTCAAGAGCGGTATATGTGTCTGCGTGCGACCATGGGTCGTTGGCGTAATTGCCACCTCGCGAATCACCTTGTGCACGGGTGAGTCCACTTTCGGCACCGATCACACTGGCGTAGGCGCGCCGATGCACCCATGGACCATCGGCGCCGTAGCCGCTGATTGAGGCATACACGAGACGCGGGTTAGTTGACGACAACGTTTCATATCCAAGTCCCAGTCGATCCATCACACCGGGGCGATAGTTCTCCAGAACGACATCGCTGGCGTCGGCAAGGCCACGGAAAATCTCTGCACCGCGCACTGTTGACAAATCAATGCTGATGCATTTCTTTCCAGCATTTTGCTGAATGAAATATGTTGATAGTGATCCAACACGGGGACTAGTGAAACGTGTGAGGTCACCTTCGGGAGGTTCAACCTTGATGACTTCGGCGCCATAATCACACAGCATGCGGCCACAGTGCGGACCAGCAAGAACCCGTGTCAGGTCAAGGACTCGGACGCCAGATAAAGGAGAAACGGATTGAGTCACCTATATATCTTGCCCGATTTGCATTGCTTTCGTTTACTCGGTCGCACAGACTTTGTGCGAGGATCACATGATGTCTTCTCAACATGATCCCCATCCTCTTATCGGCCAAGTTGCATTCATTACAGGAGGGGGATCGGGAATCGGTCTCGGTTGCGCCCGTGAACTTGTTCAGGATGCGGCGACAGTCATCTTGGCTGCGCGCAATGTTGAACGACTTGAGGCGGCAGCTGAAGAACTGCGATCTATCGCCGAAGGTGGCGCTCAAGTTTTGACTGTGGCATGTGATGTCACAAGTGAAGAAAGTGTTGCGAATGCGTGTGCAGTGGCGAATGCGGCTGGCAAGTTGACCATGGTTGTGGCCAACGCTGGTTACGGTGGTGGTGGCCCGATCCACTTGACCTCCTTGGAAGATTGGAACGGAATTCTCGGGACCAACCTCACTGGTGCGTTCCTCACCATCAAGCATTCGGTGAGTTATTTGGCAGCCAATGGTGGAGGGTCAATCGTCGCCATGTCATCAATTGCTGGACCTGTGACTCACCGTTTCATGACTCCGTACGATGTCTCTAAGGCTGGACTGGAAATGTTGGTTCGCCAAACTGCGGACGAACTTGGCTGTCGCAACATTCGTGCGAATGCAGTGCGGCCAGGTCTAGTGCCCACTGATGCCACGCAAGGGATTATGACGCTTGAGTCAATTTTGCAGGATTACTTAGATCAGATGCCATTAGGTCGCGTCGGTAGTACTCAAGACATCGGCAAGTTGGTGCGCTTCTTATTGGGAGCCGAAAGTTCGTGGATCACGGGAACCTGTATTAGTGCTGACGGCGGACATCATCTTCGTCGTGGTCCGAATATTGAACCTGCGATGGAGATGGTGCTCGGTGATGCGCGCTATCCAGCAGGGCCAATTTCAGGCAGCTGACAAATGGCGCAGGGCGACTGCGCTGTAGATCGAAATTCCAGTGCTCATACAAGCCTCATCGTAGAAGACGCGGTTTGAATGATTGGGTGCAGCGCTTGCCAAGTTGCGCTCGTGCGGAGTTGCACCCAAGAAGACCATCGCTCCGGGAACATGATTGAGCACGTAACCAAAGTCTTCTGCGCCCATCACTGGATTTGGTAATTCAATGAATCGTTCAGCGCCAATGATCTCTTGCGCGATATCTCCGGCAGTTTGCGCGTAAGTCTTGCTATTGACTGTGACGTCGTAGCCATCAACAAGCTTGACGCTGACTTCAAGACCATGAGCGGCCGCAATTCCCTCAGCGACACGTGTGACACCGTCATGAATCATTCGTCGGGTGACTTCACTAATGGCTCTAATCGTGCCTTTTATTTCTGCGAATTCTGGAATCACATTGGTTGTCGTGCCAGCGTTGAGTTGAGTGATGGTGAGGACGCCGGGGTTAAAGACATTGATTCGACGAGTGATCATTGACTGCAGGGCTTGAACAATTTCACATGCCGCGGGAATTGGATCCAAAGTGCGGAATGGTTCACTGGCGTGTCCGCCCTTACCGATCACACGGATCGCCAAGGTGTCGCTTGAAGCCATGATCGGTCCACCGCGGGTGCTGATGAACCCCGTCGGTAGTGATGACGTTGTGTGAATTGCAAAAGCACCAGTGACTTCAGATGTTGAGCCATCAGATAATGGACCGACATCAAGTAGTCCTTCATCAAGCATGAATTGCGCTCCAGCATGTCCTTCTTCGCCAGGTTGAAACATGAAGACAACACGCCCATGGATTTGATCACGATGCGCAGTGAGCAATCGGGCAGCACCGACCAACATTGCAGTGTGTGTGTCATGGCCACAGGCATGCATCACATTGGAGACGCGTGAACTAAATTCGACACCCGTATCTTCGGGCATTGGAAGTGCATCCATATCGCCTCGTAAGAGCATTGTTGGTCCTGGTTTATTGCCCTCAAGTGAGGCCACAATTCCTGACGTCGTTTCGTGCAATGTGATACCGAGAGGGAGTCCCTCAAGTGCGGCGAGAACTTCTTCGCGGGTCTTGGGCAAATGATTGCCAAGTTCTGGCCATTCATGAAGGCGACGGCGCAAGGCGATCGTGTCATCAAGTAAGTCAAGTGATTCCTCGGCGAGAGTAGAAATATCTGTTGGATTAGCCATCTCCATATCGTAGACCTACCAGAAGATGTCAATGAGCGTGCTAAGAAATAACGGTGATGGAAAACGAAGTCATTGAAATGGTGGACATCGTTGATGAACATGATGTCGTGATTTCTACGGTTTCACGACATGAGATGCGCCAAAATCGGTTACGCCATCGGGCAGTTTTTATTGCCGTCATGGATGGCGCCGGTCGGTTGTTGGTACATCGACGTTCACCTCACAAGGATGTGTGGCCAGGGTGGTGTGATATTGCTGTTGGTGGCGTTGTCAGCGCTGGCGAAAGTTATCTTGCCGCTGCAATTCGTGAACTGAATGAAGAGGTCGGGATTCAAGATGTGTCGGTAGAGCCACTTGATGGTGGCATATGTCAAACCTATGAAGATGACCAAGTAGCCCTCATGGGACGGTGCTTCATTGTTCAAGCGCAGAGCCCGTTGACCTTCAATGATGGTGAGGTGGCGGAGGCCTGGTGGGTTCATCGCGATGGCTTAGATGAGTTAATCCGCCGTGAGAAAGTCCTGCCTGACAGTTTGGCGTTGCTCTTGCCATTGCTTGATTTTTAGTCGCCCGAGTGATTTGACTCATGCCCACATTGTGAGGTCCGCGAGAGTCGCGGCAGTCAAGAAAGGAACGAGATGTCGCAGTATGCATTTGGTGGGATGATTGGCGCCGACCCCGAGCAGTTAACCCATTTGGGAACCACTCTGAGTCGCCAGCGCACCGATATTGAGGCCTTGATGGCAACCGTGACTTCGGCTCTGGCGACGACAACTTGGAGTGGTCCAGCACGGCAGGCTTTTGAGCAGGATTGGCAGGCATCCTTTCGCATGGCACTCACCCGCCTCGGCGAAGCCTTTGACTTAGCTGGTCGAGATTGCTTGATGAGGGCCAATGAGCTCAGGCGTGTCATGGGGGCCTAATCACCCAATACGATAGAGGCGTGTTACACGTTGAATTCACCGTTGAGCCCTTTGTTGAAGGTCATCCTGGCCCTCACGTTTTAGCTGCTATCGCTGCAGTTGAAGCCCACGGTGTCACTGTGGAGTTTGGACCTTTTGCGACAGAGTTCAACGCTGATGAATCAACAACTTCCTTAGCAGTCGCCGACTTAGTGCGTGAGGCTTACGCTCAAGGCGCGACTTTTGTGACCGTACAAATCGGACGGATCGAATCATGACCTCCTCTGAAGTGCACGAGTCAGGTCTTGACATGTCGCATCCGGTATTCAAGACACTGCAACCTCTCGTTGAGGCACTTGGATGTTCAGTCATTGATGCATCCCTCATTGAACCTGCTGATATTCCCTTGATTCATGAGGGCGAACTCATTGCAGCTGTCCGGCTTCCCGATCTTCATGGTGCACTTGAACGCCTGATTGATGCTGTGGAGCGCGAGACAGGTGAGAAGTTACCGAATATGAATCGTGAACAAAAACAGTTGGCGATTCGTTTGCTTGATGACCGAGGAGCCTTTACTTTGCGTCGCGCGGTTGAAGATGTTGCTGATGCCATGGGCGTATCGCGCATTACTGTGTACAACTATCTCAATGCCATTCATCGTTGAAGACTTTCTTAGCGCGTGACACAGAATTGACATCATGAAACCCGTTCACGTTTTAGCTTTTGATGCCGATGACACTTTGTGGCACAGTGAAGATCACTTTCACGCCACAGAATTGGCTTACTACGAATTGCTCGCGCCGCATGTTGCACCTGGTTTTGATGTCAAGGGCACCCT
Organism: Bifidobacterium breve; assembly: GCA_945862545.1. GTDB lineage: Bacteria > Actinomycetota > Acidimicrobiia > Acidimicrobiales > Ilumatobacteraceae > Casp-actino8. Next base: position 4,582 of record CAMAYS010000103.1, read on the forward strand.
GACGAATACCCAGAGAATCAATCTGCCAACATATGGCTACGGGGTGAAGGCCTTCTCTTTGTCAATGGTTGAGGCAGCGATATCAATGACAGATGGCAATGTGCCCTCTGAGATATTGACACGACTGATTGACATGGGACGTGAATTACTACTCGCTCCAGTGCGTTTGTTGAATGATGTGCCCGAGATTTTGAGCGTCGTGGCAGAGCAATATCGTCTGGTGTTGATTACCAAGGGTGACCTGATGCATCAGAGTCGCAAAATCGAACTAAGCGGTCTCAAGAATTTCTTTGAACATGTTGAAATAGTGCAAGAGAAAGATATTGCGACTTATGCTCGCATATTTAATGATCTTGATATTGACCCGCGTGAAGTGTGCATGATCGGCAATTCGGTTAAGAGTGATATCTCCCCGATTCTTGAACTCGGTGGTCATGCCGTCCATATCCCGTATCCGGTGCTGTGGGAACTGGAAAAAACCGAGCATCCAATGCCCAGCAAGCGTTTTGGGGAGCTACTCACAATCGCTGATCTGCCTGCATGGCTACACGATTTGTGACTATCACTCAGAATAACTGAAAATGACGGCACACTTAAGGGGTCATGATGCTGAGTTTTATATCAACGCTGAATCCAACGCCCGATCAACCTGTCTCCACTGGTGAAGCAATTTCGCGTCCTGTGATCGTGCTACTTGTTGTTGTCGGCGCCTTTATTGTGACCCGTCTATCGCATGTCGTATTGCGTCGGGTCGTGCGTTCGATAGCACGCCGGAGTATTTCTCGGCCGTCACAATGGTGGCGCACTCGAGCGCGGTATCAGGATTTGGAACAAGGTGAGGTCGGCGAAAATCGTCGCCGACAACGTGTTGATGCAGTGTCACGGATGTTGCATCATCTTTTAGCAGTGATGATTTGGATTGGTGTGTTGATCGCCATCTTCCACATCTTGGAACTCAATGGTCCGCTAGTTTTGTCAAGCGCTGGTTTTCTAGGTGCGGGCATCGCCTATGGGGCAGCACAAAAAGTGAATGATTATCTCACTGGATTATCCGTCCTCCTTGAAGACCGCTATGGCGTCGGTGACGAAGTTGAGATCACGGGGATATTCCCTAATGGTCTGCGGGCCACAGTTGAACATATTGGATTGGTGTCTACTCGTCTGCGAGATGGCTTTAGCACCGTGCACCTTCCACACTTTGCCCTCATCTCAGTTCGCAACCTCAGCCAAGAACCTATTCAGACAAAGATTTCAATTCAGGTGCCATTTGACGCCGAGCGTAGTGAAGCTGCGACAATGGCTGCCGAAACAATTCGAGAATTAGCAGGTGGCAGCAATCTCACAGAAGTGCTCCTTGTTGATGACATCACCTTGGCAACTCCGATTGCCGGAGTGGCTCAGATTGATTTGAATATTCGCACAGCGCGGCCGTTAACAGCCCATGAGCGCGAAACTCTCGTGCGGCGAACAGAAGAACGGCTCTCAGCCCAAGACTCCTAACGACTAAGGTGTGATTGTTCTGAAGAAGAACATCGTTTTTTGGGGGAAAAATGACACACTACGAACCAACTTTTGCGTCGCTATCGCAGCACGAAGTACCACTGTGGTTTCAAGATGCCAAGTTCGGAATTTTCTCGCACTGGACGGTGGGTTCTGTCCCAGCATTTGCGCCCGTCGGCAAAGATCCTTTTACATTGGCTCGCGAAGAAGGTGAAGAGAAAGCGTTTAGTCACACACCGTACGCGGAGTGGTACTGGAACTCGATCAGTATTCCAGGTTCGCCCGCAGCAGAGCATCATGCCAAGGTGTGGGGAAATTGTGAGTACGAAACCTTCGTGAATATTTTTCTTGAGGCGGCTAAGGGTTGGGATGCCTCCCGTTGGGAACAGATTCTCGCAGCGTCGGGTGCCAAATATTGTGTGATGGTGACTAAGCATCACGATGGTGTGCTGATGTGGCCATCAGAAACGCCGAACCCAGTACATGGCGACAAGTGGTCTTCACAGCGCGATCTCGTGCAGGAGTGTGCCGATGCGGCGCGTAATGCAGGCTTGCGTTTTGGTGTGTATTACTCCGGTGGCATTGACTGGACTTTTCAGGGATTGGGCATCACAAGTTGGGGGACATTATTTGGTGCGATTCCGCAAGATGACACGTACCACGCGTACGCCGAGGCTCATTGGCATGAACTGATTCGCAAATACCAACCTGATGTTTTGTGGAATGACATTGGATATCCGCGTTTTGGCGAAGGCGCAGCGCAATTGATGGCAGATTTCTATAACGGCAACCCTGAGGGCGTCGTCAATGATCGTTTTGACTTCATTGGTGTGATGCAAGGGACGAGTCATGCCGACTATGGCACTCCAGAATATTCAACTGAATCCGTGGGACCAAAAAAGATGTTTGAGGTCACGCGCGGTATTGGCACCAGTTTTGGTTATACCCAGGAAGAAGGCGAACACTCTTATATGCCGATCCCTGAGTTGATCACGATGTTTGTGAATATTGTGGCCGACGGCGGGAATCTTTTGCTGAATTATGGGGCAATGCCTGGCGGAGAAATACCATGGGCTCAGCAGATGCGTCTTTTGGCGATGGGCCAATGGTTATCAATTAATGGTGATGCCATCTATGGAAGTCGCCCTCACGAAGTTTCGAAACTTTCAACCAGAGAGGGTCAAGTGGTGCGTCTGACCAAAGGCGCAGATGGAGCAATCTACGCAATGGTGTGTGGCCGATCTTCAACTGCCAATTTGGTCATTGATGGATTACCCGCAGGTCCTGTGCACTTACTGGGTTATAAGAATCAGTTGAAGCGCGATGGCGACACAGTTGTGTTACCTGTGCGTCCAGATGACACTCCCGTATACACATTACGAATCGGCTGAAGTTAT
>CAMAYS010000104.1:0-7462 GCA_945862545.1 Bifidobacterium breve
AGGTCACTGACTAGTGCCCACACGGCTTGCGGAGTGGCGTTGACCTCTTTACTGATGATCACGGGTGCGCTTGACATCAGTGGCCACCCGATGATTCTCGTGCAGCGCGAGTCGTGTCATTATCTTCACCTTCGTAACGCGCGATTTCATTACGACCAACGACATGCCAGTGCACTTCGTCGGGACCATCAGCCAAACGCAAGGTCCGTTGCCCGGCGTACATGCGAGCCAACGGCGTCCACTGTGACACACCAGTTGCTCCGAATACCTGAATTGCTTCATCGATGATTGCGCAGACTCGAATCGGCACCATGGCCTTGACAGCACTCACCCAAACACGGGCTTCGGCGTTACCCATAGTGTCCATGGCCTTTGCGGCACGCAACACCATCAAGCGACAGGCTTCAAGTTCAATACGCGCTTTCGCAATGACCTCGGTGTTCTTTCCAAGTCGAGCGATCGGCTTACCGAAAGCCTCGCGACTGAGTCCACGACGAATCATCAGTTCCAGGGCTCGCTCACCAGCACCGATCGAACGCATGCAGTGGTGAATTCGACCAGGTCCAAGACGCACCTGAGAAATCTCAAAGCCCCGTCCCTCACCCAACAACATGTTGTCCGCTGGCACTCGCACATTGGTAAAACGCAGATGCATGTGGCCGTGTGGCGCGTCATCTTCACCAAAGACTTCCATCGGACCAAGAATCTCAACTCCAGGCGTATCCGTTGGAACGAGAATCTGTGAATGGCGACGATGCGGGCCTGCATCTGGACTCGTCATCAGCATGCAGATCATGATCTTGCAACGGGGGTCACCAGCGCCAGAGATGTAGTACTTCTCACCATTGATCAACCACTCGTCACCATCACGGACAGCACTGCATTCAAGATTCTTGGCATCAGATGAAGCCACATCGGGCTCAGTCATGGCGTAAGCCGAACGAATTTCACCAGCCAGCAATGGCTCAAGCCAACGCTTCTTTTGTGCAGGCGTCCCTACGCGCTCAAGCACTTCCATATTGCCAGTGTCTGGAGCACTGCAGTTCATTGCCTCAGAGGCAAGCGGACTCTTTCCTAACTCGACGGCAATGTAGGCATAATCAAGATTGGAGAGACCTTCCCCAGTTTCTGCATCAGGTAAGAAGAAGTTCCACAAACCACGAGCTTTGGCTTTGGCTTTCAGCGCATCAAGCAGTTCTAGTTGGCCAACTCCGTAGCCCCAATGGTCAGCGCGACCCTCTCCCAGTTTGTAGTACTGGGCGGTCACTGGATTGACTTCCTCAACGATGAAGCTGACGACCGCTTCATAAAGCGGCATGACTTTGGCTGACATCGCCAAGTTCATTGAGTCGTCGGTGTTATTTCCTGAGTGCATTCCGGGCTTAGGCATAGGAGAACATTACTTCGCCCTAGGCTCAACACACCTAACGGGCGAATTCGCGAATGACCCGCCCTGGTCGCTGACCAGTATGTTGACCCTGCTCAGTCACCACTTCACCATTGACGATCGTGGCCGCGTAACCCCGAGACTTAATAATGAAACGTCCCTTTCCACCCGGAAAATCATAGACATACTCTGGGTATTCGGCTTGCAGTTTCTCGGGATCAAAAACGTTGATGTCAGCAAAGGCGCCAACCTTCAGGGTCCCCCTGTCAATGAGACCTAAAACTGCTGCTGGCTTGGCGGTCAATTGATGAATCGCCTTTTCTAGTGTCACCGTTTTTCGATCGCGATACCAATAGGACAAATAGAAGGTCGGGCTATCGGCGTCACAAATCTGACCTGCATGCGCACCTGCATCACCCAAACCAGGAACGACTGCATCAAGTTGCAAGTAGTGTTCCATTGATTCGGTATTACGGTTGAAGAACCACGCGTTGTAGAGCTCACGACCTTCGCTGGCAAGTAAACGATTGACAATCAATTCGATTGGTGTAACACCCGCTTCAGCAGCCAGAACTGCAATAGATTTCGAATTATGCACATTGTAATTCGGCAATTCGTCAAGACCCAACGGGAAGATCTTCGTTGCGTCATACCACGTGCCTTTGCGATTTCCTTCTTCAATGAGTTCAGCGCGACGAATCGGATCTTGTAAAACTTTCAAGCGTTCTTCCACCGTCGGCAATTTCATCATTTCATTCCACACCTTGCCGGCAACAGGCGGAGTCTGCTTGAGACCCATCAATGATCCACCCGGACGAGTTGCGGTAGCTGATGAAATGTGACCCTCGTTTTCATTGACACGCGTAAAAAAGTCATTCATACGCTCAACTGAACCCAGATCACCATCTCCAGCACCACCGGAGAACAAAACATCCCCGGCGTGTTGCGCCATCTCGCGCAACAATTTGAATTCAGATTTAGCTTTAGTGGCGAAATCATTGACCGCTTGGAAGATTCCGCCTCCTGCACGATTCATTCCGTCAGCGATTGCTTTGTATTCATCAATCTTTGCGTAAGTACCAGGAACACAACGCCCATCAGGAACCACATGCAACAAAATGCGCGATGTGGAAAATCCAACAGCGCCACCCGCAACAGACTCTTCAGCAATATCGGCCATGCGACCAAGTTCTTCAGGCGTTGGATCTTCATCATTCAACGAACGATCGCCCATGACTTGCGAACGAATTGCGCAGTGGCCAACTAGACCTACAACGTTGAGCGCGGGCTTGAGTCGTTGCACTGAATCCAAATACTCGGGATATGTTTCCCAGTCCCATGGAAGACCATCAAGAATTGCCTGACGTGGTATGTCTTCAACACTCTCCATCAACTCCGCTAAAAACTCACGATCTTTTTCAACGACTGGAGCGAAGGTGACACCACAGTTACCCATCAACACGGTGGTGACTCCGTGCCATGAACTTGATGTCATATACGGATCCCAACCGACTTGCGCATCAAGGTGGGTATGCAGGTCAACGAATCCCGGTGACACCGTCAAACCAGTGGCATCAATTTCCCGAGTGGCAGTGTCAGAGGACAAGTTGCCGATTGCTGCGATTCGATCGGCCGTCACGGCAACATCTGCACGAACTGGCGCCTTGCCAGTGCCGTCCACCACCATGCCACCGCGGATGATTAGGTCATAATTCATGTTGCCCCCAAAGAAAGATTCGTACTGAGCACTCTATTTGCCGACTGGGGCGATATCGGAACTCAAAGACCCAAAAGTCGGGCACCATTAGCAAAGTAAAAGGCGTCAAAGACCGACTGGTCCAAGCCCTCCATGCTTGCTTCGAAACGCCGGATCGGATCATCTGTACCTTCGTGATGTGGGTAATCGGAGGAAAACGCCACCATTTGCTGGGCACTTTGTTCGATCACCCAGCCAACGTCCTCGCCAGCGAAGGGACTCACGACCACCTGACGACGCAGATAGTCCGAAGGTTTCATTGTCAAGTGCGAAAGGTCTTGGATATTTTTAAAAGCCTTAAAACCAGTATCAATAAAATGGAGAAATGAGGGCAACCATGTCGCCCCTAACTCTGTAATTCCGATCCGCAACTTCGGAAATTTCTCCAGCACTCCGTCATAAACCAGCGAGGCCAAGAAGAGTTCAGCGGGATATCCAATAGCCATGTACGACAGTGGGTCTCCCGGTGCATCAGAGCGGAAATGTCGCATATCTCGCCCATTGTCGAAAAATGCTGGTGGCACTGGGCGATAATTCTGGTCAGCTCCGACATGCAGGAACACCGCGGTATCAGAGTTCTGAATTGCCGCCCACACGACATCAAAATCGGGATGAGTCAATGAATGTTGCTGTGCCGCGGGGATTGAATCAATCAATATTGCGCGAACATTATTTCTCGCCGCTTCGGCGATCAATTCAAGTGCAATCGCTGGACCAAATTCGAAAGGCACATAAGCACTTGCCATGAGTCGTGGGTCTTGACAAAAATCAACGATCCCACGATTCATTGCCCGCACGGCTTCTGGGCGGACAGAAATAGGTGTTGACATTAGTTGTTCAAATGATCCCGTAGGAAAAATCAGTTGGCATTCAAAGCCCAACAGATCAAGCGCACGAGTTCGTTCGTTGATATCCCACCCCCCAAGCGACATCCAGCCCTTGCGCTGTATTGTCATGAAATCTCGAGCGAGTTCATCTTGAAGGCGATCATCACCGATCCGCATCGAGTAATCACGAAATGATTCGTCTAAGAGTTCATCAAACTTGGGGTCACCCTGACCCAATTCGGGAATCTGTTCTTGTACCGAGGTTGGAGCATACGAACGCAACCATCCCTTTGGTTCAAGAATATGAGCGTCCACGTCAACGATTCGACGATTAGCCGCATATGTTGCGCTCATATATCCCCCTATATCAAAAAATATCTAGACCCTAGAGAATAGCGATCGCAGAGGCCTCGGCAGCCTCACGCCGTTCAACCTGCCGACGAGCGACTTTGCCCACTCGCTCAATGTACTTAAACATGACATCGCGGGCTTCTTCGGCCGCTGATGAAAGACCTTCTACCTTGTCAATGGCCCATTGGCGAAAGACCAAAGGCATGATGATCTTTTCATGATGGATTGAAAAATCGTAGATCCCGACTTTTGCAATTGCTCGAGCATGTTCAACAAATCCAGGAATGCCGGTTCCCGGCATAGAAAATGACATCACCTGACGCTTCAAAGCTTCGATCGCTGCGGACGGGTTCAGTTCAATCAACTTGCTGACAAGATCGCGATAAAACAAATGGTGACGATTTTCATCCGTTGATAACTTCATCATCACGTTATAGCCAGCAGGATCATTGAGCATCGTGCCCGTGTTGCGGTGCGAAATACGCGTGGCCAATTCTTGCATTGCCACATAACACATTCCGTCAACTGGGTTATCCGGTTCAGGAACAATCGCACTACTGACCTGAGCCATGCGACCATCTTCTAAAACCTTGGGGTCAATAAGCCCGCTCACAGTGATGTAATCGCGCATCACGATGGCGTGGCGACCTTCTTCAGCAGTCCAGCGTTGCGCCCACGCACCCCATGCCGAGTCCCCACCAAACATTCTCGAAATGGTTCGTGTGTACCACGGCAAGTTGTCCTCGGTCAGCAGATTGACTAACAACGCCGAGCGCACACCCTCGCACAGAGGCGCTTGACCATAGATGAACCCTTCGGTTTCCAAACGGGCAGCACGATCCCATGGAACTTGCTCGTGTGGATACCACTCTTCTGCGGACGCTAAATGCCGATTGAGGAGGCGTTCAGCCTCGGGCTCTAGTTCTCGCAAAATTTCTTCGTCAGTCACATCTACAACCTAAACCCAAAAGGCACCCTGACATCTGTCCCACAGGGGATTCTTCACCATTTGATCTAAGGTTTGTGCATGAGTGAATACTGGAAAAGTTCGTGGTCGGGCGAAGACGGGGGCCCGAGGCGCCTTCAAATGGCGAGAAACGCCGTCATCCCGACAATTTCAGCCGATAGCCAACTCGATGTCACGTCGCGCGATGCCCCCGCTCTCACCATGGCCATCGTCGGACCCAATGACGAACTTTTCCTGCAACGGATCATGCCTGGACCAGCGGCGATCTCATGGGTTGAAAAAATTGATCCAATCACCCTTGAGGTGATCGCCCAGTCAGAGCACTTGGCTGGTGGCCCATTATGGCCTGGGGGCCTAGCGGCACATGCCAATGGTTCGCTGTATGTCGTGTTCGGCAACCACGCTCATCGCCTGTCAACAGATCTGCAGGTCATCGTGTCTGTTGAGTTGCCTCGTCTGCGCCCGTACAACAGTTTCGTCATTCTGCCCAGCGGACACTTGGCAACAAAGGACTTCTCGGGAGCGTTACCGGGTCAGCCAAATGGGACTCCTATGGAACCAACCGAGTTACTGATTCTTGATCCGCAAGATTTACGTATTGTTGCACGACTTGAACTTGCCGAACCTTCGATCGCTCGTCTTTCCGCTGACGGAAATGATATGTACGTTGTCGGCGATTATTCGCTGATACGCGTGTTCTGGCGCAATGAAACATTGATCGTTGACACAACATTCAACGCTCGCTATCGAACACTTGTTGGTCAGACCTTTGGTTGGGATGCAGTGATCACTGATGAGGACGCTTGGTTCTTGGACAATGGTGAAGGCACACAACTATTCATGGGGAGTTTTCGTGGCGTCGGCATTTCCTCAGCGCCACTGCACCTTGTGCGAGTGAACAAGAAAACCGCTCAAGTCACATTGACCGAAATATGTGGATTACCTGACGGCATCATTGCCAATCCGCCGGTCGTTGATACCCAACGACAGATCGTTGTGGGCTTCGATAGTGGCAATGGAGTGATCAGTGGTTTTGACTACGACGAAGATTCGGTCACGCCTCGTTGGAGTCGCCAACAAAATCACGCCTGTCACATGTTGTTGTCGCCCGAAGCAGGGCAAATTGTCACTGCTGACCATCGACCCGACATTGGTTGTGAACAAGTTGTGATCTTGGATATCACTACTGGTGATGAGGTGGCCCGGGTCTCAACAACAAGCCCGATTCAGTCTGCAGTTTTCCCTGCCATCGGACCCAATGGCGATATTTATTGGTGCAGTATGTTCACCATCACGCGGATCTCGGTGCGCTGACTCACACGGCTCCATTCGTAGCCGTGACATACTTTCCCCATGACACATCCGACTCCAGGCTCTCAGGAATGGCTCGATCAAGTAGTTGAAGACATCATTGAGCCCGAATTACCGATACTTGATCCCCATCACCACATGTGGCCGCAGGGTCAAGGACTCCCCTACACCCGCGATGATTTACATCGCGATGCTGATGCCGGTCACAACATTGTCAAGACAATTTTTATGGAATGCGGATCTGCTTATAACCGTGATGCGCCAGAACACTTGCGCTCCCTTGGCGAAACGACCTACATCGCTGACCAAGCGTTCAGCGATCCGAACCCGCTCATCGCTGGCATCATCAGTTCAATTGATTTGCGGCGCGATGATCGTGACGAATTAATTGATGCTCATCTCGCCGCCAGTCGCGGGCTCTTTCGTGGAGTGCGCGATGCACTTGCACGGGCTTCACACCCAGAAGCGATGATGATTCCCGGGACCTGCCCAGAAAATCTTTACCTTGATCCCTCCTTTCGCCGTGGAGTGGCCCGCCTTGGCGAACGTGGATTCACCTACGACTCGTGGCATTACCACCACCAGAACCGTGAGTTCTTAGAACTTGCCCGCGCCACCCCTGGAACGACAATGGTTCTTGATCACTTCGGAACACCAGTTGGTGTTGGGCCGTACGCCTCACAGCGCGAAGAAATATTTGCGCAGTGGAAGAAAGATATTGCCGAGATCGCCAAGTGCCCGAATGTTGTCGCCAAAATCGGTGGACTGGCCATGCCCGATAATGGATTTGGCTGGCACACTGCGGATCACCCGCCGACGTCGGATGAGTTCGTCGCTCAACAATCGCGCTACTACTTGCATGC
>CAMAYS010000105.1:0-7376 GCA_945862545.1 Bifidobacterium breve
TTGGGCTTTGGTGAAGGCGTGGCTGGACATATCACGGTGCGCGATCCCGAACTCACTGATCATTTTTGGGTGAACCCTTTTGGGCTGAGCTTTCGCCACATGCGCGTCAGTGATTTGTTGTTAGTCAACCATCATGGAGAAGTCGTCCACGGAACAATGCCCGTCAATCGTGCTGCCTTCGTCATTCACTCGGCGATACATAGCGCGCGTCCCGAAGTCATCGCTGCAGCGCACGCTCACTCAGTGCATGGTAAAGCTTTCAGTTCGCTTGGCATTCCACTTGACCCCATCACTCAAGATGCCTGCATTTTCTACAACGATCACACCGTGATCGCCGAACAAGGTGGTGCCGTCGTTTTTGATGTTGAGGCTGGCAAAGAGATGGCCGAGAAATTTCCTACGGGCAAAGCCGCTATCCACCTTAATCATGGCTTATTCACTGTCGGCTCAAGCGTTGAAGAAGCAGCGTTCTGGTTCTTGTCCATGGACCGTTCATGCCAAGCCCAGTTGCTGGCGATGGCTGCCGGAACACCAAAACTGATCAAACATGAATATGCGCAATATACGCGTGAACAAACTGGCCATTCATTGGCTGGATGGTTCCAATTTCAACCGTTGTGGCAGGAGATTTGCCGCACCGACCCCGAACTCTTCGACTGAACACCAACGCCGCCTCGACAGCTGACGAGTCGCCTCTCGCAAGCTTTTTCAATACCACCTCACCTGAGGTGCTTTTTGTATTGAGCGCTATCGCCCAATACATTGGGGCGGTCATCGCTATTGATCTCTTTGATCAGGTCAACCCCGCAACGGTGGCGTGGTTGCGGGTCACCGGTGCATCTCTTGCTTTGATACTGATCTCGGCACGGAGAATTTTTCACCCGCGACATCGACAACGATGGACCCGCCAGGACCTACTGGCAATGGCCACTTTTGGTATCGCTACTGCGCTGATGAATACTTTCTTTTATCTTGCTATCGAACGTATTCCGTTGGGTAAGGGCGTGGCCATTGAGTTCATTGGTCCGATTACCGTTGCTGCCTTGCGCACGCGTTCACGGCGCAACGCTTTGGCCTTATTGTGTGCAGCTGTTGGCGTGGCAGTTCTCAGTGGAGTTGAACTCAGCGGCGAACCCCTTGGCTTACTCTTCATCTTTTTGGCATCCGTGATGTGGGCTACATACATCGTGGTTGGTTCACGTGTTGCTCAACAAAATCGCGGCGTTTCTGGACTCGGTCTTGGATTGGCTATCGGAGCTTTGGTCGTGATGCCGATTGGATTACCTGGCAGTGGTCCGGTGTGGACCGCTCCACATTTACTCTTTTTATGCTTCTTTGTTGGCGTGATGTCTAACGCCATCGGCTACGGCATTGACCAATCCGTCCTACGCCGTATACCCATTCGACGCTTTAGCGTATTGCTTGCACTCTTGCCCGTCACCGCCACAGTCGTGGCCTTCATTGCGCTTGATCAAAGACCCAACGCCATAGATCTTTTCGGCATGACTTTGGTGCTCACTGGCGTCTTCATTCAAGAAAGAGAAAAAATCAGTTCCTGATTTAGTGACCCATCCACGGCGCACAGAGGCCATCAAGGTCGCGAACTTGAATCTGTTCTCGGTTCGCCCATGTCACCAAGTTTGTTGGGTCGGGCTTCAAATTGAATGTGCGAAATGACATCTCGGTCGTATCCACAGCCAAAATGCGCCCGATTAAAGGCTCACCTAGATCAAGGAGCACCTTGATCGTTTCCAAAGCTTGAATCGAACCAATGATTCCTGGCAGAACACCAAGCACTCCTGCCTCAGCACACGACGGTGCCAGTTCGGCTGGAGGTGGCTCGGGAACCATATCGCGATAGGTCGGACCTGCCTTGGGATGAAAGACCGAGACCATACCTTCAAAGCGAAAGATCGATCCATGAACGACTGGAATGCCTAACTTCACACTGGCATCATTGAGCAAATAGCGCGAGGGGAAATTGTCCGCGCCATCAACGATGACGTCGTATCCAGAAATGATGTCCATGATGTTCTCGGCGCACAAACGTGTGTCATAAGCGATCACTTTGACGTCAGGATTTAATAACTGCAAAGTCTTCTTGGCTGACTCAACTTTACGATCGCCAATTCTCTCCATGTTGTGCAGAATCTGACGTTGCAAGTTACTGGCATCAACTTCATCCATATCAACGATGCCGATAGTTCCGACGCCGGCCGCTGCAAGGTACATCGCTGATGGTGAACCAAGTCCACCCGCGCCCAACATCAACACCTTGCTACCCAACAATTTTGCTTGACCCTCGACACCAACCTCGGGCAATGTGAGGTGACGCTTATATCGATTCATCTGCTCTGGGCTCAGTGACGCAGGCGATTTCCACTCCCGACCCTCGTCCTTCCATTTACCGTATCCCCCCGCCATGGACAACACATTGGAGTATCCGAGTTGGCCCAATGTTGCCGCGGCGAAAGCACTCCGCACTCCACCTGCGCAATACACGATGATTGGGGCAGTCTTATCGGTGATGCGGCCTTCAATTTGGGCTTCAAGGTGCCCACGAGGAATGTGCAGGGCACCGATTAACGCCCCTTCGGCGTATTCATCGGGCTCGCGAACATCCAAAATAGTCACTCCGCCAGCAGAGATCGCAGTGTCCGCCAATGCTGTATCAACTTCAGTAATGACAGATTTAGCGGCGGAAAGTAAGTCCCGAAATGTGGCCATGTTAAAAGCCTAACTAGTTAGTCGGGAATTGCCACAAGGGCTGGCAGCAACTCGCTGATGTCTCCGAGCAAGAAAGCATCGGCGTAGTTATCCATCTCTGTGGGTTGACCGTTAATGATCACCACTTTAGCGCCAGCTGCCTTGCCGCGAGGGACAACATTGGCCGCTGGCATGACATTGAGTGAACTGCCGATCGCCAAAATCAAGTCAGCCTCTTCGGCCGCTTTCAACGCCGCCGCAATCACCTCGTCAACCAATGCTTCGCCAAACAAGATCACATCGCGTTTCATCAAACCGCCGCACTTCAAACATTTCGGATCCGCCTCCCCAGCATCAACGCGCTTCAGGGTTTCTTCAACGGGACGTTGCTCACGACAACTGATACAGCGCGTGAACTGCCACGTCCCATGCACTTCGTGCACCAATTCGCGTGAGTTACCCGCTCCGACATGGAGACCGTCGACATTTTGGGTGACCAAACCGTGGAGTTGTCCACGTCGTTCTAATTCAACTAACGCATAGTGACCAACATTTGGTTCAACACTGCGCAGTTGGCGGTCGCTCGAGGCTTTCCAGCCAGCGATGCGAACTTCTTCGTCCTTTAGATAGACGCGAATATTTGAAGCCTTTTCCGCCAGCGGATTCTTCGTCCACAAACCATTGGGTCCGCGAAAATCAGGAATACCTGAGGCTGTTGAGATACCTGCTCCAGTGATTGCTGTGATGCGTTGCGCCTCAGCGATCCACTGGCGCACGAGCGCAAACTCGCTTGAATTGACATTATTGATCAACATTGTTTCCTCATCACTATTCACAGAATTATTCCACTCTTCGCCGATCTAGAACGACTCACGCTCACATTTGTGTGCTCTCCCCCAATGAGAAAGGCGCACCAACGTTATGGCATCTAAGCATTCCACCGTCCTAGACCGAGTCACCGATGAACTCATCGTCATCCCATGGCGCGATCCCGTTGTCGAACGCGTCGGCTTTGATGCCTGCGGTGATTATGTGGAGCTCTTTTGGCTCGCCACACTGGGTCCAACGGCGACCTGGCTCCTGCGCCGACTGGCAATCACCGTCGTCAATAATCCTGACGGCTTTGCCGTTGATTTAGCAGCCACTGCACAAGGACTTGGTCTCGGGTGGGAGTCTGGTCGGGCCAGTCCATTTGCTCGCGCCGTTCAGCGTCTCGTGATGTTTGGCCTGGCTCAACCAGTTGGCGATCGCTTAGCGATTCGTTCTGTTGTTCCACCACTGGCTATGAAACAACTCTCGCGACTGCCTGAGCATTTACAACGCGCCCATGCCCAGTGGACTGAATCGGATCCTACGATTGCGATGACTGAGGGGTATTCAGGTGGTCACGCTTTACCCATTGAAAATCTCAGCGAGACTTTTTTGGCTTCGTGAAACCTGTTGCCAGATTGATCAACAAACGCGTACCAAACCCGGTGGCACCACGACTCAACCAACCATCATCAAAATCTGAATTCATTGGACCAGCGATGTCGAGATGTGCCCATGGCACATCTCCCGTGAACTCCGACAAAAACAACGCAGCCGTAATCGCTCCGCCGTATGGTCCGCCGATATTCTTCATATCAGCCACATTTGAGTCAAGGAAACGGCGGTATTCGCGCACCAATGGCAATTGCCAAACTGGTTCGCCCGATGTCTCCGAGGCTTGCTTCACCTGCTCAATAAAGGGCTGATTCGTTCCTAAGACGCCGGCGATTTTGGGTCCAAGGGCTGCCATGCAAGCCCCCGTCAAGGTAGCGATGTCAACGATCGCATCGGGCTTCAACTCGGTGGCCAACGACAATCCATCAGCAAGAACTAAGCGTCCCTCGGCATCGGTGTTATGGATTTCTGATGTCTTGCCGTTACGAAATGTTAAGACATCGCCCATTGCCATGGCGCTTCCCGACGGACGGTTATCAGTGCACATCAAATATCCAGTCACAGCCGCACGACAACGCAACGCTTTGAGCGCACTCATGGCCGACAAAACCGATGCAGCACCTGTCATGTCCATCTTCATCATTGCGTGCGAGGCATCGCTCGGCTTCAAACTGATGCCGCCAGAGTCATAAGTAATTCCCTTGCCAACCATCACCAAATGACCTGTGGGATTGCTCGGCTTATAGGTCAACTTCACGAGACGGGCTGGCTCTGTGGATCCTCGATTGACTCCGAGGAGACCCCCGCAGCCCATGATTTCCAACTTGTCGTTATCGAAAACCTCGACCTCAAGACCGCTGGCATGGGCCACCTCAACAGCCCGATCAGCAAGCATCCGTGCCGTCAAATATGCCGGCGGCATATTCGCCAAGTCACGAGCCAAAATCGCCGCAGCCGATGTGGTGCGACCGCGCTCAATACCCGATTCAGTGCCTCGTGCGCGCTCACTTGAGCACGTCATCGTCAGCAACGAAGGGCTCGACCCTTTCGCTGATTTCAAATCTGTGTAGCGATAATTTGCTAATGCAAATCCCTCAACGACAGCTTGTGCAGCCGAACGCGCATCTAGGGCGACGGCGTCAACAAGATTTGTTGCAACATGGCTGCGACGACTCGTGGCGCGGGCCAAAGCAGCAGCAGCGAGACGAAGATCACCTGAGGTGATCTTGCGCGGATCACCGATTCCTACTGCAACAAGGGTCACCCCTGCGGTACCAAGGACAACGAGAGTTTGACCAATCTTTCCTTCAAAACCTTGAGCACTGAGAGCCGAGCGGTTCAGCCCCAGTTGTCGGGGGACTGTTCCCGAGGTCGCGACTGCAAGACCTACAGCATCTGCGGAACGAGGGATAGAGCGAGTTGATTCAATGCGAATAGACATGTCTCTATCATGACACGCCGCGCACGGGGAGGCTCTCTCCTTCGTGCCATCGAGCCATCGTCCACAACAGATCAGAGAGTCGGTTGAGATACGGCACGACCTGCGAAGGGCCTGGAGCAGCAACTATTGAATGCCGCTCAGCACGACGGACCACGGTGCGCGCCACATCAAGCCACGCTGCAACTTTGTTGCCTCCCGGAACGACAAATTCTGTGGGTGGCTCAAAGCGCGTATCAAGTTCGTCAATCAGGTTTTCCAGTCGAGTCACCATTGAAGCTTCAACGCATGATGCTCCTGGAGTCAACTTCGCACGATTTTCTGGCAAGGTAGCCAACTCAGCCATCAACACCCAGAGATCGCGCATAATCGGTATCAGCAAAGCCTCAATCTCTGAGCCCGCACCAGCCTCAGCGCGGACGACACCCAAAATCGACTGTGCTTCATCAACGGTGCCGTAAGCACGGGGTAAAGCACTGTCTTTAGGAACGCGTCCGCCATAAAAAAGTCCGGTCGTGCCGTCATCTCCAACTTTTGTATATACGCGCTGTCTGGCCATACCTCAGACCTTACCCGTCCATACTCTGAAGCGCTAGGTTGCCTCGCCAACTGTCACATCATGAATGAGAGCCAGCTGTATTCCAACCTCGTCTCATAATCCAGAAGCGGTAGATTAAGAATCAATGTCTCGCCAGCCTTACCTCGCCGCCGTCAATGAACGAGTCATCGTGTTTGACGGTGCCTTTGGAACTTTTGTCCAAGGCCTCGATCTTGGCCCCGACGATTTTGGTGGCCCAAGTCTTGAAGGATGCAACGAATATCTCTGTCTCACGCGACCCGATGTGATCCAGCAGATGCACGGAGCATTCTTAGATGTTGGTGTTGATGTTCTTGAAACCGCGAGTTTCGGAAGTTTCTCCACCGTTCTCACTGAGTATCAGATCTCCGATCAGGCGTATCTTCTCAATGTCGAGGCAGCACGTCTGGCACGAAATATCGCCAACGATTATGAGTCCTCTGGCAAGGCGCGCTACGTGGCTGGATCAATTGGACCAGGAACAAAACTCCCCAGCCTCGGGCACATCCGTTTCGCTGAATTGCGCGATGCCTACGAAGAACAAGCCCGCGGACTGCTCGTCGGTGGCGTGGATTTATTCCTCATTGAAACCTGCATGGATCTCCTGCAAATCAAGGCGGCAATGATTGGCTGTCGACGGGCCATGCTCGCCGAGGGTCGCCCAGTCCCGATTCAAGTTCAGGTCACGATGGAAACCACTGGACGGATGCTGGTGGGTTCTGAAATAGGAGCAGCCTTAACTGCCATCAGTGCCATGAACCCTGATGTTTTTGGGATCAACTGCGCAACTGGTCCAGCCGAGATGCAAGAGCACTTGCGCTATCTCAGTGAAAATGCCTCAATGCCAATCAGTGTGTTACCCAATGCCGGACTTCCGAGCATCAAAGACGGTCGCACGCACTATGACCTCACTCCCGAAGAATTGGCCAAGTTTCATCATCATCACGTTCACGATCTCGGTGTTGGCATCGTCGGCGGTTGCTGCGGAACCACGCCTGCTCACCTCAAAGCTGTCGTTGATGCCGTGAGTGGACTGGCGGCCCCCAAGCGAACACCAATCAATGAACCCAGTGTCTCCTCGATCTATTCATCAGTGCCAATCATCCAAGACAATTCGTTTTTGATTATCGGTGAGCGCACCAACACCAACGGCTCACGGGCTTTTCGTGATGCGATGATTGCTGGCGATTGGGATAGTTGCTCCAAAATCGCCACCGAACAGATTCGCGA
>CAMAYS010000106.1:0-7347 GCA_945862545.1 Bifidobacterium breve
TCAACCGCCGACCAGACAGGCGTGCCCTTCATGACACTTCGTAGATGAATCGGATTATCGCCCACGAACCAAACCGCCTGTGCTTTGCGAACGACATCGGCCACACTCTGTTCCATAGCATCGGTCCGACGCATCACCATTAATGCCTCAACCTCAATACCCAGGCGTTGCGCCCATGACTTAGCCCCCGCTACCAGAATCTCAGGCTTCTCAAAAGCATCTGCCGTTGGCAACACGACTACACGTTTGGCGTTCACCTCTTCAAGAAGACGAGCATCAAGTTGATCATGAAGGCTAAAAGCGCCTCCACCCTGCAGAGCGATAATTCCAGTCATGCTTTGAGCGTACGCCTCAAAGCACCCCTCTGACTGCTCTAAGGCGTTTCAAGCAAAAGGTCTTCCAAAGATTGCCAATGCGAATTCTCCACGCCAATAGTCGAGCAGTAATCACGAATTGTTCCATGAGTTTCGCGTAAATCGGACAAGAGTCCGCCTATCGAGTTGGGATGAGCCGCTAAAAAAACCGCCGGCATCGCTGCAAAACGTTCCGCGAATCCAGGTTCCACACGAGTCGCCCACTCACGCGTACGTTGGCCAGCAATCTCACTCAACCCGTAGTCGGCCTTCACGATTTCATCATCAACGCCGAGCCCCGATAACAAAAGGGCGGCGACTAAGCCAGTGCGGTCTTTGCCGGCGGCGCAATGGAAAACGACGGGCGAGTTCTCTTGTGCGCTCAAAATCCGTAACGCTTGGCCGACACGCTGACCACCTTGTTGCAACATCAAATGATATTTGGATTGCAAAAAGGCTGACTGGTCACCGGAAAATTGGTGCGCCTCATCAAGGTCCCATGTGTGGTCAATGATTGATAGGTGATGAAAATCAACTGGGTGTTGATCAAGGGGGAAAGTGCCACTCTCACTCAATTCATCGGGTGTACGTAGATCAATCACCGTCTGCAGCGCAAGTGGGCGCAGTGCGGCAACATCTTCATTGGTCAGCCGATACAAACCATCGGCACGGAAAACTTTGCGCCAAACGGTCTGGCGGCCATCAGCAGTTGGGTAGCCACCAAGATCTCGAAAATTATGCACCGCTGAAAGATTGATCAGGCGGTCGGGATGGTCCACGAGGTCAGTAAGGTCACTCGAAGTAATGGGCACCTTCAAAGAGTACTGCCCCAAGGTAAACAGCAGGCTTTGGACTAGTTACTAATTGGTAACTAGTCTCATCACAGGACATCGGGCACTGCCCCTTTCAAGGAGAATGCAAATGACAATCAAGACCGTTGGAGTCGTCGGCTCAGGGATCATGGGATCGGGACTCGCTGAGGTCATCGCTCGCGGTGGCATGAATGTGATCGTTCGTTCACGTAGTCAGGCAACGGCAGAGGCGATGGTTGCCTCTGTGGGCAAAGGCCTATCCAAGCAAGTCGAAAAAGGTCGACTGACCGAAGAAGAAAAGGCAGCGATTCTTGGTCGGATTACTGCAGTGAGTGAACTCAGTGCTTTGGCTGACTGCGACCTCGTCATTGAGAGCGTCGTTGAAGATCTTGAGACCAAGAAATCCTTATTCGCCGAACTTGATGCGATCGTTAAGCCGACAGCGATCCTCGCTACCAACACTTCAACCTTGCCCGTTATTGAGTTAGCGATGTGTACCTCTCGACCCGAGTTGGTGTGCGGTATCCACTTCTTCAATCCGGCTACTGCGATGCCCCTTGTTGAAATCGTGCGCCCATTGTCAGCGAGTGATTCGACCATTGAAATTGCCACTGCCTTTGCTGAGACTTGTACCAAGCAACCAGTGCAAGTATTAGACCGCGCTGGCTTCATCGTCAATGCCCTGTTATTCCCCTATCTCAACAACGCCATCCGCATGCTCGAACAGGGCACCGCAAATATGGCCGACATTGACACCGCTATGAAGGGTGGCTGTAATTTCCCGATGGGACCATTCGCACTACTCGATCTGGTTGGTCTTGATACTTCGCTCGCCATCTTGGATGCGCTGTACAACGAGTTCCGTGACCCGAACTATGCCGCCATGCCCACGCTGCGCCGCATGGTTGCCGCTGGCAAATTAGGTCGCAAGACCAAAGCTGGCTTCTACAGTTACTGAGGTGCGAGCCGGAGATGTGATGCCTTGGGTGCTGACCCCCGAGAACATCAACGCCTTCAATCGCCCACAAAGCGAAGATCCCGAAACTGAATGGAACTTTGATTCGGTACCAATGCAAGACGATGATCTCATCGCCATCGGTGCAAATCTTGAGTCGGGTACTTTGATTCAGGCATATCGACATGGCTTGTTTCCGATGCCCATGGATCGAAAGAAATTGGGTTGGTGGAGCCCCGTCACCCGTGGAATCATCCCCCTTGATGCTGTACACATCTCGCGTTCATTACAAAAAAATCTGACTCAATTTTCAGTGCGCGTTGATACTTGTTTTACCGCCGTGATGCAAGCCTGCGGAAGTTCTGCTCGGCCACACGGCTGGATTAACAATGAATTCATTGATGCCTACACATTGCTACACCGCTCAGGATGGGCCAACAGTGTTGAAGTATTTTTGGATGAACAACTTGTCGGCGGTATTTACGGTGTGCGGATCGGACGACTTTTTGCCGGAGAAAGTATGTTCCACACTCACAAAGATGCTTCCAAGACCGCCCTTGTCGCCCTAGCGGCACTACTTGACGCTGCCGGCGTGGTTTTGTTTGATGTGCAATGGACGACTGAACACTTGAAATCGCTGGGCGCTGTGGATATCACCCGAGATAGCTACTTGAGATTGCTGAAAGAGGCGCAGAAAAGCCCAATCTTGCGACAGACTGAGACACATGGCTGACTCAGGCGATAAAGCAGTTCGACGCGATGACCCATGGTTGATGCGCACCTATTCAGGGCACTCCACCGCGCGCGCTTCTAATGACCTCTATCGCACCAATTTAGCTAAGGGTCAAACGGGACTGTCCATCGCCTTCGACCTTCCTACACAAACTGGTTATGACCCCGACTCGGCGATGGCCGCCGGTGAAGTGGGCAAGGTTGGCGTACCTGTTGCTCACCTCGGGCATATGCGCACTTTGCTTGACGGCATTCCCCCAGGGCAAATGAATACATCAATGACAATCAACGCTCCAGCAGCATGGATGTTGGCCTTGTATGTTGCCAATGCGCAAGAACAGGGTGTTCCCGCTGATGCGCTACGCGGCACAACGCAAAATGACATCATCAAGGAATACCTTTCGCGCGGAACTTATATTTTTCCGCCCATCCCTTCGCGACGCTTGATCGTTGACATGGTTGCTTGGTGCGCCAACAATGCGCCCAAGTGGAACCCGATGAATGTCTGCTCGTACCACTTGCAAGAAGCAGGCGCGACGCCAGTACAAGAAATCGCTTTTTCACTTGCCAATGCAGTTGGCATTCTTGATGCCGTGCGGGATTCCGGCCAGGTGCCACCCGAACAATTCAGTCAAGTATTTGGCAGCATGTCTTTCTTCGTCAACGCTGGCATTCGTTTCATTGAAGAGATATGCAAAATGCGTGCCTTCACTGAATTGTGGGACCGCATTGGTCTTGAGCGTTACGGCGTGACTGATGAAAAAGCTCGCCGGTTTCGCTACGGCGTGCAAGTGAACTCTCTCGGTCTCACCGAAGCCCAACCGGAAAACAACGTGCAACGTATTGTGCTCGAGATGCTGGCCGTGTCACTGTCCAAAAATGCTCGTGCTCGATCGATCCAGTTACCCGCGTGGAACGAAGCGCTTGGTCTACCGCGTCCATGGGATCAACAATGGAGTCTGCGGATGCAACAGGTCCTTGCCTTTGAAACTGATTTACTTGAATACGCGGACATTTTTGATGGCTCAAAAGTTATTGAAAGCAAAACCGCCGAACTTCGTGACGCGGCTTGGAGTGAATACGAAGAGATTCTTGCTTTGGGCGGAGCCTTCGAGTCAGTTGACGCCCTCAAGGGTCGCCTCGTGAAATCAATGGCCGAGCGCACACGACGAATTGAAAGCGGCGATCAAGTAGTCGTCGGCGTCAACAGTTATACCGAGTTTGAAGAATCACCTCTCGGTGGTGAAGGAAAAATCGTGAAGGTCGATCCCGATGTTGAGCGCGAGATGATTGCTGATGTCACAGCCTGGCGGGCACATCGCGATGACAAAGCAGTCCAGGCTGCATTGAATGATCTGCGTGAGGCCGCCGAATCAAATACCAACATCATGGAGCCTTCAATCGCTCTTGCTCGTGCTGGTGGAACGACAGGCGAATGGTCCAGCGTGTTGCGCAAAGTCTTTGGCGAATTTCGCGCTCCCACTGGGGTCTCGGCCGCGGTCGGTAAGCGACCTGGTGAATTAGCCCAAGTTGCGGCATACGTGCGCACAATCCCAGGTGGTCCACCAAAGTTGCTGGTCGCCAAACCGGGTCTCGACGGTCACTCCAACGGCGCCGAGCAAATTGCAGTTGCAGCACGCGATGCAGGGATGGAAGTGGTGTATTCAGGCATCCGTTTGACACCCGAGCAAATCGCCGCCAGTGCTCGCGACGAAGATCCAGATGTCATTGGTCTCTCAATCTTGTCGGGATCACATATGGCATTAGTGCCAGCGGTGATGGCTGAATTGAAAAAAGAAGGTGTAGAGATTCCAGTTGTTGTCGGAGGCATTATCCCCGAGGAGGATCGTCCGATTCTTTTGGCCTCCGGCGTCACCGCGGTGTACACACCTAAGGACTTCAAACTCAGTCAGATCATGCGCGATATCGCAGAGATTGCGGCGCGTAACCGCAAATAATTTTTAGACTTCGGTTGCCGATTCGCCCGCAACCCAACTTTCGAGAGTCGGACCACTTTCAAAACTTGTAATCAGCGCATAACGAGGTGCGTCCCCTGGATGAACAACGACATGCCATAACCGTTGCGTGTCAACTATGTATCGCGATCCGAGAGTGAGCGGAATTCTTTGTTCTGTTGCGGGGTCGGGTAAACCGTCGGAACCATTATCCATCAGCAACATATAACTATTGGGTTGATGAGTGAGTTCTGACCACGTGCGCACAACCCAGCCCTCCGACTCGGGATTAAAACGATTGTTGTCATCGCGATGCAATGAACGAATTGCAGTTTCGCGATCCTGAGGTTCAAGTTTGATAATTCGAACCCGACCAAAGTTCGCTCCGACATCATCAACATATTTTCTCAATGTCGGCGCCTTGTCAGCATTCGAAGTCCACAGCGCGTCCTTATCGGTTTTGCCTTTATCCCAAAATCCCCGACAATCAAGTTCACCATCGGCCGAAGCTAAGGGGGCGAAGTTAGTGTCGCCACCGCTCTTCCAATCCATGTATTCCAGGCATTCCCATTCAACGCTTGGCACAACAACAGGCATCGGTGTCAATATCGCAAAACCATTTTCCTCAAGAGCAGGCAGACGATAGTGCTCAGTCACCAGCGGAATCTTGACCGACCAATGTTCTTGATTGGGCCAGAATGTTGAACCACCTTGGGTTGTCATAGAACTCAGTCTACGAATCGCTCACGGGCACCGCAGGGCACTTCTCCACAACTGGGCGGGATCAGGGTGCTGACGTAGTAGTTGGACCACTCGCCACGCTCGACCCTGGGCTAACAGCACCGGCAGGAATCTTCAGTTTTTGGCCAGCCTGAATGTCATCAGCATCAGTTAACCCATTGAGCGCCACAATGTCGTCCACACTGACATTGAATTGGCTGGCGATATAAGAAACCGAATCACCTGATTGAACGAGATACATCTGATATTCAGTATCAGGGGCGAGGGTGGTCGTCGGCGGGATTGTCGTCGTCGTCACAGCAATCATCACCGGCAAGGTATTGACTACCGTCGGTCCATCAGCACCACAGGCGGCAACAAGCCCCATGGTGCATAAGGTCACTGCAACAGCCGTCAGACGCTTTCTCACAAGGACAAAGCGTAAGACTCGCCGGCTCTATTCGCTACTCACCCAACAAATTACATATGGCGGTGGCTGACATAATGCGCCAAAGCAACAAGTTCAACCTTGGCCTCGGGCAACACCGGTAATGCCTCAAGGGAATCAATCGCCTGGGCGGTCAGCGAGGAAATCAATTCTTCCATCTCGGCGAGAGCTCCTGAGTCGATGATGGCTTCTTGGGCTCGGCGAACATCGTCATCGGAAAGAACATCTAAACCGACCTTGTCCAGAACCCTGGCCTGGCTGTGCGATGCGCGCTCAACGGCCATTGCCATTAACGGTGTTGGCTTACCCTCTCGCAGATCATCACCTACTGGTTTGCCCGTCAGTGCCGTGTCACCAAAAACGCCCATCACATCATCACGCATTTGAAAAGCGTCACCGAGCGGAAGTCCATAGGCGCTCAGCAATGGAAGGAGTTCTTCTTTGCGCTCAGGCGCAGCGAGCATCGCCCCAAGATGTAACGGCCGCTCAATGGTGTACTTCCCACTTTTGTAGCGACAAATCCGTTCGGTCTTGTGGCGACGGCGTTCATTGCGCGATGTACCGATCAGATCAAGCAACTGACCAATGTTCAACTCAATGCGTAATTCGTGCCAAATCTCACGGGCAGCCGAGGGTGCATCACCCATCAAGCGATCGCTATAGACAAAAGCTAAGTCACCAACCAAGATGGCAATGCCTTCTCCGTATCGACGTGCCTCACCGCTTCCACCACTGAGACGATGTTGCTCGGCGAAAACTTCATGGGTGACAGCCACACCGCGACGCGTCAACGAACCGTCCATGATGTCATCATGAAACAGCGCGAAGGCATGTAAAAGTTCGAGTGCTGCGCCCGTGTCCAGACTCTTCAATGAGTCTGGATCTCCGCCCGCGCCAACGAAACCCCAGTGACTAAATGCCGGCCGTAATCGTTTGCCACCCGAATTCACAAGGCGACGAATATGTTCAACTGGGCTGGTCAGATCTTCATCAAAACTTGACCAACGGCTTTCCTCAACGCCAAGGACGACATCAAGATGAGTTTCAATTCGTCGAGCAATCTCAACGAGCGATGGCGGAGGTGTTGAACTCACAGTGTCAGGTTAGAGGTGAATCAGGTTTCTAATCCGCTCACAACGGTGTCAATTTGCATTTTGGCGTTACCAATCCGATCGCGACAGAGGCGAATCAGTTCTGACGCTCGTTCAACCTGACTTGCCAGAACATCAACGTCCACATCCGTTCGCTCAAGATCGCTCAGTATCTTCTCAAGTTCTTTCAATGCCTCGACATATCCGATTTCTGAAGAATCTTTTGTTGTCATCGCTTTTCCTTTTTTCTAGTTCACAGTGCTGCTGATTGATCCATCAGC
>CAMAYS010000107.1:0-7288 GCA_945862545.1 Bifidobacterium breve
TCAAGGAAGTGCGTGGCGCCGAATTTCATGGCTAAGGCTTCCTTTTCTGGAACAGTGTCCACAGCAATGATCGTGGTAGCACCTTGAACTTTGAGGGCCTGGATGACATTGAGTCCCACGCCACCAACACCAAAGACCAAGGCCGATTGACCGCGCTTCACATTGGCGCGATTGAATACCGCACCCATGCCAGTGACAACACCGCAACCGACAAGAGCAGCAGAGGTCAATGGCACATCTTTGGGGATCTTGACGCACTGAACATCGCGAACCAAAGTTCGTTCAGCAAAAGCGCTCGTTGCGGCAAAGTTGTAAATTGCCTCACCATCAAGCGTGAATGGAGTGCTGGCATTTCCGAGAGTGGCGCGACATGCAGTGGGACGTCCATCCATGCAGTATTGGCAAAAGCCACAGGCCGCCAAAGTAGCGATGATGACATGGTCGCCAGGTTGCACATGAGTGACGGCATTGCCGACTTCTGCAACAACTCCAGCAGCTTCGTGACCACAGACTCCAGGTGAAGGAACGGGGTACATGCCGCCCATATAGGAGATGTCACTGTGGCATAGACCGGCAGCAGCAACCTGCACGATGACCTCGCGTGGACCAGGCGCTCGTAGTGAAAGTCCGTCAACCAAATTGGTCGTCGATCCGTTATAAACAATGCCCTTCATGGGACCCCCTTCAATCAGTATCTGAACTCTAGTGCAGGCACTACAAAAATCTGACGGTCAGTCAGATAGGTCTTTCCCTTTAACTTTGTGGGTTGTACAGTCCTTATATGACCAGTCTCATTTCTCGCTCACAGATTTCGATCTCCCCCTTGCCGGGTTCCCTCGGGGCAGTTGTTGAGGGACTTCACGTGGCCAAATTGAGTGATCAAGATCTGGCCGAAGTGGCTGTCGAATTGGTTGCTGCTTGGGCTCAATATCTGGTGCTTTTCTTCCCTGGGGCTCATTTAACGCCAGCAGATCAGGTCCGTTTGGCGCGCTGTTTTGGTAATCACATTGCTGCCACCACGGAGGCAGGGGGCGACTATCGCAACGCTCCTTCATTGGCTCGTGATGGCTTTCCAGAAATTTTGCTTTTGGACACCGATCTCAAAGCTGACCCGCGGCAAACGGCAGTGTGGCATACCGATGTCACCTTCACCGAGAACCCTCCCATCGGTTCTCTTTTTGTCATGGAGATCGCTGCCCAAACTGGGGGTGACACCATGTGGTCGAATCAGATTAAAGCTCTTGCTGCCTTGAGTGCGCCGATACGTGAGTTCATCAGTGGTCTCAATGCAAATCACGGGCGTCCTCCCGCAACCGGAACAGCAGTACACCCCATGGTGCGCGAGCACCATTCAACGGGGGAGAAAGTTTTGTTTGTGAATCGAGGCTGGACAAATTCAATAGTCGGATTGAAGCCACTTGAGAGCATGCATCTCCTGGAAGTGATTCATCAGACTTCTGAGCGACCTGAATTGCAGACGAGATGGAAGTGGACATCGGGTGACGCTGCGCTATGGGATAACAGGTACACCATGCATTACGCCGTGAATGATTATCACGGTCAACGTCGACGCGCTCGACGGGCAACAATTTATAACGTGTAGTTTTCGCGAACTAGCCAAGAGTGCGTGCGCGAAGCTCATACTTGAGTACTTTGCCACTGGCGTTGAGCGGAAGCAGATCGACAAATGTGAAATGCCGCGGGACCTTGTAATTGGCCATACATTGGCGCGACCACTCGATGAGTTCTTGCTCACTCACCGTGTGCTCTGTGCGGAGCACCACGAAAGCATGGCCGACTTCTCCGAGACGATCATCGGGTTGTCCAACAACTGCTACCTGGGCAATTGAGGGATGTGTCAGCAGGGTATTTTCAATTTCGGCGGGGTAGGCATTAAACCCTCCGACGATGAACATGTCCTTGATGCGATCAGTAATCGCCAGATACCCATTGGTATCCATAATTCCGATGTCACCTGTATGTAAAAATCCATCTGTGTCAATGGCTTGAGCAGTGGCTTCAGGATTCTCGAAATAGCCCGGCATTACGTTGTATCCGCGACAGATGATTTCACCGGCCGTCCCACGCGCAACCTCAGCATTATTCTGGTCCACGACTCGCACTTCAACGTCGCTGATCGCTCGACCACTTGTTGTCGAGATTGTGAATGGATCATCATCAGCGCGACACATCGTGATCGTGCCCGTAGATTCGGTGAGTCCATAAGCGGTAAGGATCACAGTGAATGTGAGTTCTTGACGCATGCGGCGAATCATCTCTACTGGAACGGCCGCTGAACCAGTCACCGCCAAGCGCAAAGTCGAAAGGTCAAAATTGTTTCTCTCGGGGTGATTGAGAATACTGAGGTACAAAGTTGGTGGACCAGGTAACGCAGTGATTTTTTCTTGGTTGACGATTTTGAGAACAGTTGGGACATCAAACATTGGAACAGGAATCATGGTCGCGCCACTCAACAAACACGCAAGAAATCCAGCCTTATAACCGAATGTGTGAAAAAAGGGATTGACGATTAGGTACCGATCGGACTCACTCAATCCAACAATGGATGACCACTCCGTGAAGACACGAATAGTTTGATCGTGACGTGACATGACGCCTTTAGGTTTGCCAGTTGTTCCCGATGTGAAGATGATGTCGCATAAATCCGAAGGCATGATCTTTCGCTCGCGTTCATGCACCGCGGCGAGCGGTACTGAATGACCATGCTCAAGAAAATCTTGCCAAGGTGTGCATTGAGTGTCCGTGGCCCCTGAAAAATCAATGACGTGCTCAAGGCTGGGTAGGGCGATACGACTGTCGCGGAGTTCTTGTGCGTAGTTTTGACTGAGAAATTTATTGTCGCATAAGAGAAATTTTGCGCCACTGTGGTTCAGAACATAGGCCGCTTCTGAACCTTTGAAGCGGGTGTTGATGGGGACTAGAACTCCGCCGACGATTTGCGCACCAAGCGCAGAAAAAATCCATTCGGCACTGTTCGGCGCCCAGATTGCGAGGCGATCACCGTGATGTAAACCCAGAGCAATGAAGGACCTGGCGGCGCTTTCGACGGCCTTGACCACTTCAGAAAATGACCACCGGCGATCACCGTCAACGAGGGCTTCACGATCTCCGAAGCGCACGGTCTCCCGCACAACTTGGGCGATAGTCAGCACGTGTTATTTGAGATGACTAATGCTGTACAACTTGATGGCATTACCGCGCATCAGTTTGTACACCACTTCATCGCCGAGGTTCATCGTCTGCTCGAGTGCGATCTTGGCGGTGTGTGGCCAAGTGGAGTCGGAGTGTGGGTAGTCGCATTCAAAGGTGACATTGTCCACGCCGATTTCCTCAAGCGAACGCAGACCGTGTGGATCGTCAAAATAGCAACCGTAAATATGCTTTTTGAATAATTCACTTGGCCGTTCAAGAACTTTGTCGGCGATTCCACCCCAACCACGGTTTTCTTCCCAGACCACATTGGCGCGCTCAAGGATGTAAGGAATCCAGCCAATTTGACCTTCGCTGTAGGCAATCTTGAGATCTTTGAATTGGGTAAACAATCCGCTCATCAACCAGTCGACCATGCTGAAACAGCAATTGGCAAATGTCAATGTTGAACCAACGGCAGCTGGTGCATCCGGCGACGTGCTGGGCATTTTTGAACCCGAACCGATATGCATGTTGATCGTGGTGTGAGTTTCATTGCATGCATCAAAAAATGGCAACCAGAAACCATCCTTGTCGTGGATACTTGGCAACCCAAGATTGGTCGGAATCTCGCTGAAGCACACAGCGTGCACTCCGCGCGCGGCGTTGCGCCGAACTTCAGCAGCGGCAGCAACGGGATCCCATAACGGGACGATGCACAACGGCAACATCCGGCCACCTGATTCACCGCACCATTCTTCGACCATCCAGTCGTTGTAGGCGCGCACGCAGAGCATGGCCAACTCTCTGTCTTGTGCCTCATAAAAAGTTTGCCCACAAAAGCGTGGGAAAGTCGGGAAGCAAAATGACGCTTCGATGCCGGCGGTATCCATATCTTCAAGACGTTCTTTAGTTTTGTAACTGCCTTGGCGCATCTCGTCGTAGGTGATGCCAGCCAAGATGACTTCATCGCGGCTGAAACCCACAGCGGTATCAAGACGTGTCAGGGGGCGACGGAGGTTTTCATAGAACCACCAGTCGGCGAGAGGACCCTCATCACCCTTTTCTCCAGGAATCGCAGTAAAGGTGCCACCGACGAACGTCATTTCTTTAACGGGCAGGCGGTGTACTCGAGGACCGACGTCGGCGTACTTCTTGGGGAGGCGGTCAGACCACACGGTTGCAGGTTCGGTGACGTGGTCGTCAACAGAGATAATTTTGGGCAGTTCACGCATGGTCTTGAGGGTAGCACTACTTTCTGACGGTGTGTCAGATTGAGCGTGGAATGGGCGAAAGAGGAGTTTGGGACCTACGCTTCGCTGTATGAGTGACGCAACGAAACAGGCGATGACGGTTGGGGTGGCTTTGCCTCAAATGGCACCTGGTCTTGACCGAGATCGGCTCATTGCCTGGTGTCGGGGGATTGATCAAGGCCCATTTTCCAGCATTTCTGCGGGCGAACGGATCACTTTTCACAATCTCGATGGTTTTACGCTGTGTTCGGCGGCCAGTGTTTTGACCGAAAGGGTGCGAGTTTTGGTCAATGTGGCAGTGCTTCCGTGGCATGCTCCAGCCCTAGTAGCCAAAGAGTTGGCGTCCATGGATGTCGTGTCCGGTGGTCGGGTGGAGGTCGCCGTTGGAGTTGGTGGTCGTCAACAGGACTATGCCGCTTTAGATTCGCCCTTTGCGGGTCGGCATCAGCGTCTTGATGACTCGGTGCATGAGTTGAAGCGTTTGTGGTCTGGTGGGACGGCTGCCGACGGGGAACAGGTTGGGCCACTTCCCATGCAGGTTGGAGGGCCGCCGATTTTGGCTTCGGCGATGGGTCCAAAATCTTTGGCTCGTGCGGCTCAATGGGCGGTTGGAGTGAGTGGCTTCACCCTCTTGGGCGATGCGCAAGAAGCGGGCCGACTCTTTAGGGCAACTCAAGACGCATGGACGACGGCAGGTCGCGCCGATAAGCCACGACTGGTGACCGGTTCATTCGTATCGTTAGGACTTAACGCCGCAGAGAACTTGCGTGACTTCGCCGCGGCATATTTACAAGT
The DNA here is from genome assembly GCA_945862545.1 of Bifidobacterium breve. GTDB lineage: Bacteria > Actinomycetota > Acidimicrobiia > Acidimicrobiales > Ilumatobacteraceae > Casp-actino8. The sequence goes on from CAMAYS010000107.1 coordinate 5,199, forward strand.
CTTCTCTCCAGACTTCGCCCGTTCTTTGGCAGAGGCAATGAACCTCTACGAGCCTTCGCGGCTCATTGATTTACTTGACAAGGTTGAAGCTGAAGGGGCCGATGAATTCATCATCGTTCCGGCTACAAGCGATCCAGCGATGCTTGACCGTCTAGCAGATGTTGTTGCCTCGCGTCGCTAATTCAGTGACTCGGATTTTTTTGTAAGTCCCAAAGCATACGCAGGGCCACAATGAGCACTAGTGAAGCGAACAAGATGTTTGACACATCCTGCGACATGTGATCAGCAATGATTCCCCCGGCGATTGCCGCCGGAATACCCGAAAAGCCGACGAGGGCAGCAACTTTGAGATCAACATTGTTGCTTTTCCAATTGCGCCAAGTGCCCATGATTGCTGTTGGAATGATCACAGCAGCGGAGGTTCCCTTGGCGACGACGCTGAGTTCATTAAAGAAAACAGCCATAGCAGGGACCATCACCACGCCACCTCCAATGCCTAGTAACCCAGCCAATGTCCCAGTGACGAGGCCAATGAAAAGTAGAGCGAGAGCAGAAAATATTGTGAGCGTTGAACGTCCATCGGCATTAAGCGGAATAAAAAGACGTACTGCGGTGATGAAGAGCATTGCTGCGAATAAATAGCCGAGAGTTTTTTTGGGCAAGATGTGAATCCATTTTGTCCCGAGTACTGCCCCTGCCAATGCTCCGACTGCTAACCACAAGGCCATGTACCAGTCAACGTTGTCATGACTCCAATAAGTCAGCAAACTGGAAATGGAAATCGGCAGAACTGCTCCAAGAGATGTGCCATTGGCAAGTCGTTGATCAAACTTGAGTAGGAGAACGAGGACCGGGACGACCAGAATTCCCCCGCCGACTCCAAACAGTCCAGACAACAGACCGGCACCGAGTCCAAGCGCGATCACCACGGAGGTCCGAACGGGCGGACGAGGTGTTGTCATATGAACTGTCACATAATAGTTCTACTCGCTCGGGTGAACAGTTACAGACTTACTCGTTGCTCGGGCGGGTCGGACCTAAGGTTGAAGCACAGCGCAACTGGGAGAAATCATGAAAAATTCGACGCGTACATTCGGAGTTGCGGTATTCGGCCTATTGGGCGTGACGGCTTGTTCAAGTGATGGCAATAACGTCACATCGGTCGCAGCAGTGACTGAAGTACCAGTGACTGAAGCGCCGACGACAACGAGTGCTCCGGAACCCTTGCGCATCTTGGTCACTAATGACGACGGAGTGGGTGCCAATCGAATCGATAGGAACATCGGATTACAACGCCAATGATTGTGCCTCAACGGTTGTGCCTCAACGGTTGTGCCAACGGGTGATGTCAGCGGATTCCAAAATGGTTACATCACAATCAGTATGTTGCCAATTAGTGGCTCACCATTTCCTGATTGAAATTACCCGTGAAGCACTGAGGCGCCAACACGGCGGCGAGGGTATGTGGCATCGCCGTAGGCGCGCATCAAGGCCCAAGATTTTTTCATCCACAGTTGTAGGTCGGCTTCCCAGGTGTAGCCAATTCCACCGTGTACCTGCATCGTGCTGCGACTGGCGCGATAAGCAGCTTCGCTCGCAAGAGCCTTAGCCATACTGATATCGCGTAATGCGGTCGGTGACCCCGTGCTTGCACTCCAGGCGGCGCGGTATGTAGGAGCCTTGGCGAATTCAACTTTGAGAAGGGCGTCTGACATTAAGTGCTTAACCGCTTGAAAGGAGCCGATCGGCTTACCAAACTGTTCGCGCTGGCGCGCGTATTCTGCGGCAACCTCAATCATCGATTCACTAACACCGATCAGATATGCAGCGCTTGCAAGGGCCATCACATCGCTGGCAGGTAAGCCGAAGACTTGTGCTGAAGCGGCGCTTTCTAATCCACCAGAAATTGTGAACAGTTGGCGTCCGCCGTCAATGCCGTGCACATCGGTTGACGAAAAGCCAGTGATGACCGCATCATTGCGTAAAACAAGATCGGCGACCTGTGCGTGAGCAACATAAGGACCCGTGTCGACCCACAGAGTGGCAATAGTGGTGCCGTCATTGAGTGCGGGAGCCCATTGCGAGTGAGC
>CAMAYS010000108.1:0-7250 GCA_945862545.1 Bifidobacterium breve
AAGGAATCCGATTTTTAGCAATGCCGTCAAAATTTTCTGTGTGCCCCAAATCTTTGTTTGTTCTTGCGAGTGAGTTGGGTCGCGCGAGGCTCTTGACGACTAAGGTTCTTGTCGGTTCTCCTAGAGATTTTTAAAAGAGCAAAGTCCACGAAACTCAAACTTGTATCGACCTCGTTACAGGGCACGGAAGGGAATACCGGCTAGATGCTGGCGATTGACATCCTGAAATGGCCGGGAATGAATCAGGCTTTCCTGTTCTCCTTGGCTTTGACAATAATTCTTACTGGTCTTATTTTCGTGTACGGTAATCGCCGTCCTATCGGTACCCCCATGTCTTGGGGAGAGGCGATGGTTGGCTCTGTGTACGCATTCTTCGTGATGTTTATGGCTTACGGAGTCGTGCCTCATCAGTGGTTGGTCCATGTTCAAAACGAACTTGGTTGGCGCTCTGACAAGCCATTCCTCGGACCTGGATCAATTTTTAAATCGCAAGCGGCCGGTGGAAGTTTCCCTTTTGATATCAACTACCTGCAGATTGGTGACATCGCAGTGACTGGTATTTATGGATTGTTTTTGGGCGTTCAGATCTACATGTGGACGTGGTGGCAAAAGCGTGGCACGACAAAGTCCACCGAAGTTGAGCAATCAAGTTACGGTCGTCCTTTGGTGAAGAAGGCATAACCAATGACTCGAACTGACGCCAATCCGCCAATGATGCCGTATTCCGACCAGTACCAACTGGTTGAAGTTGACGCGGACTATCTCACCAAAGCGGTGAAGCCCAAGCAATTCATTCATATCGACCAGTCCGAATGCATCATGTGCGAGGGTTGCGTTGATATCTGTCCGTGGAAGTGCATCCACATGGTGACTCCCGATGCTGTGGCAGAAGCCACCAACACCGAGCTCCCTGGGCTTGACCCTAACGACCATGTTCTGTTCATTATTGATGATGATGTTTGTACGCGTTGTGCACTATGCGTCGATCGGTGTCCGACCGGCGTCATCATTCTTGGCAAGGCTGGTGCGGCTCTCGCAACTGGCGACACTCACACACGTACCGCTAATCACGGTTACGCATATGGAATGCGTTTCTAGGAGAACAACCCATGGCAAAAGTCATTGACGATCCTCGTCCAACAGCAAAAGAGCGTCTGAATCAGACGGTAGAGAATGTTCAAGGCAGTCAAGCCTGGAGTTCGATCTTCCGTCCTGGTTCTATTTTCCGTAAGGGCTACACCGATAGCCCACGTAACCGCTCGTACGTCATCATGAACTCGGTGCTGTATCACTTGCACCCCGTCAAGGTCAAGCGTCATGCCGTCAAGGTGAGCTACACCTTGTGTCTGGGTGGACTCAGTTTCTTCCTCTTCATTCACTTAACGGTGACCGGCATTTTCTTGATGTTCTTCTACCGCCCTGAAGCCACGGCCGCATGGAATGACATCAGTAGTTTGCAGACCTCGGTGGCTTTCGGATTACTTGTGCGAAATATGCATAGATGGGGAGCGCACTTAATGGTGCTCTCGGTGTTCTTGCACATGGCCCGCGTTTTTTATCATGGTGCCTACAAAGCCCCACGTGAATTTAACTGGGTGATCGGCGTCGTCTTATTGACGCTGACCTTGCTTCTTTCCTTCACTGGTTATTTGCTTCCATGGGATCAGTTGTCAATGTGGGCAGTCGCCGTGGGTACCAACATGATGGGGTATACCCCGGTCTTTGGTTCTCAAGTGCGTTTCGTATTGCTCGGTGGTGTCGAGATCGGTTCTGAAACTTTGCTGCGATGGTATGTGCTGCACGTTCTCATGTTGCCTTTCGTCATCGTGATTTTCATGGCTATCCACTTCTGGCGTGTCCGCAAGGACGGTGGCATCTCAGGTCCGTTGTGACCAGTGCCTGAAAGGAAATGACTCAACATGACTGAAATCCCAGAACACCTTTTGAAGCGAGCGCAAGCCGCTCGCGATCAGGCCGCTGCGCAAGCTGGCGCGACCGCGCCAGCTGCCGGCGATACTCCAGCCGCAGATCCACGCATTCCGGCCCATCTTCTTGAGCGCAGCAAAGCGGCTAAAGATAAAACTGGCGGAGGGCAAGTTGCTGTCGCCGAAAAGGTTGGTGCCCTTGTTGGTGCTGCTCCAGTCGCCGCAGGTCTGCCCATTGGAGCGGGTCCTGGTGGTCACACTCAGCGTTTGTTGACAGTCGTCAAGTCGGGCTCGATTCAAGATGTCAAAGCCACGCCAGTGGACAAAGTACATACGTGGCCTCACCTGCTGGCCGTTGAGTTCGTGGCGGCAGTTGCTTGCACGGCGTTCTTGTTCTTCGTGGCGATATTTGTCAACGCACCGCTGTTGCAGTTGGCGAACCCCAACCAGACGCCCAACCCTTCAAAGGCACCGTGGTACTTCTTGGGACTTCAAGAATTGTTGACGATGTTCCACCCGATGGTGGCTGGTGTGACAATTCCTGGAGTGGCATTGTTTGCTTTAATTTTGGCTCCGTTCATTGACAAGAATCCATCCAACAAACCAGAGGACCGCAAGTTTGCGACTTCGATCATGACTATTCACCTGATGTTTTGGGCCGTGTTAGTCATCATTGGATCGTTCTTCCGTGGCCCTGGTTTCAACTTTGTCTTCCCTTGGCGGGATGGCCTGTTCTTCGAGTTGTGAGGATCACACTTTTATGACACCCCTAGCAACAATCGTTATAGCTATCGTCGCCCTAGTGGTGTTGGCTGCTGTTGTCCTCGTTACATCAGCGCGTCGCTCTGATGTGCGCGGAGCAGGAGCCCTTGCGCGGGAAACTATCAAGCGTGACAAGTCCATTAAGGCTGAATCTGGAGATGGTCCTGCTGGATCAGCGTATGAATCACAAGCAATTGCTACTCGCACTGCCGTTCTTGAAAAAGCTACTGAAGTCGCTCCTGTGGTCTGGCAAGCGCCCGATCAAGAGGCCGTAGATGTTTCACGTCGCCAGTTCTTCAATCGTGCATCAATCTTTTTGGTGCTCACGGGTACCGCGGCATTCGGCGCTTCGCTCATTGCCTTTTTGTGGCCACGTGCTGGCGGCGGTTTCGGTTCCAAGGTGAATGTCGGTCGCCTTGATGACTTGATCGCGCAGATTCGGAGTGAACGCGGTTTTGTCTATAAGCCTGAGGCGCGAACTTGGCTGACCTCTTACCCCGCCGATTCTCTCTCTAAGGCACGCTTGTCTTATGGCAAGCAAACCGTTTCGACTGGCATGGAAAGCGGCATTATTGCGCTCTACCAAAAGTGTCCGCACCTGGGTTGTCGAGTTCCTGAATGCAAGAGTTCACAGTGGTTTGAATGTCCATGTCACGGGTCGCAATACAACCGTGTTGGTGAAAAGAAGGCTGGTCCCGCCCCGCGTGGCATGGACCGCTTTGGTGTCTCGGTGACCAATGGCAACGTCATTGTTGACACGGGAACAACGTTTAATGGTCCCGCAATTGGTATCAACACGACCGGACAGGAAGCCGAAGGGCCACACTGCGTTTCCGGAGAGGCAAAGCACTGATCATGATTTCACTCGTCACTTCTACTTTCGCCTCGCTCATAGCGCTGTTCTTCGTCATTGGTTACGTCACCTATGCATTCTTCAACCGATCAGCAGGTCGCGCTGAGATTGGTTCGGAGATTGAACTCGCCGCTAACCGTAAAGAATATTTCGATGATGAAATTCTTGAGGGTAAGCGCCTGCAGAAAATGCAATTGCTCGGTGTTTTAATGCTGGCAACGATCACTATTGGACTACCTGCTTACTGGATTTTGGAACCGAGTCGTCAAGCTGGCGCGACTAGCGGCAAAGAGAATCGTTTTATTGAGTGGGGCTCAAACCTTTTTGCTCCAACTGCCGAGGGTGGATTTAACTGCGCCGGTTGTCATGGTGGAATGAAGGGCCCGGGTGGCGCCGCTCCATACACAATCACTGATTCGAAAACTGGTGAAGTGAAGTCTGTGACATGGAAAGCCCCAGCAATTAACACCGTCTTTTATCGCTTTGATGAAAGTGAAGTTCGTTTCATCCTGCAATACGGTCGACCGTTTTCGCCGATGTCCCCCTGGGGCATTGAGGGTGGCGGACCACTCAATGCCCAACAGATTGACACGTTGTTGGCGTACCTCAAGAGCATTCAGATTCCGCGCGAAGACTGCATCGTGCCAGATGCCAAGCCGTTGAACTGTGAGGGTGGACATTTGCCCGTGGTTGAGCAGGAAAAGATTCAAGCCGCGGCTGAAAAATCTGTTGCTGACGGCACTTACTCCTCAATTGGGGAAGCACTGTTTAACCTTGAACTGGGATCGGGTGGTTTTAGTTGTGCTCGTTGCCATACACCTGGATGGAGTTGGGGTGAGCCTGGACAGACTGGTTCGGGTGCCTATGGCTGGAACCTCACCGGTGGAGCGACGAACAGTCACTTCGCAACCGAACAAGAAATGATCAACTTTCTCAAGGCTGGTTCAAAGTACGGCGCAAAGTATGGTGTTCAGGGTCAAGGTTCGGGTCGGATGCCTGGCTTTGGTGATTTATTGACCGCTGAACAGATCCAACAGATCGTGAACTACGTACGGAACGAACTATGAGCACCATGTTAAGCATCGCTTGGGAACCAGAAATCCGCGGGCTTCTCACGGTCATTATCGCCGTTGTTGCCCTATGCGGAAGTGTTTATCTTCTTCTTGCGACCAACATGGGTGCTCGCTTAGGGCTCTTAGTTGCGCTTGCGGGACTCAGCGGTTGGATGGTCATGATGGGTGTTATTTGGATGACCTATGGCATCGGTCTCAAAGGTAATGAGCCATCATGGAAGCCGGCACAACCGTTCACAGTTGTACGCGATGTAGCCCTGTTACCACAGGCCGAGGTGCTTGTGAACTCGGTGAAGATTTCTCAGGACGCATCACCAGTTGAGGCTGCTGCTGCGGGTGCCAAGGCTTTGCAAGAGGAAAATTGGAAAGTTCTTCCAACGGACGATAAGGGTCGCGGTCAATCCATCGCAGCAGCGGATGAAATCATTCAAGTTGAAGCCGAGTTGTACGCCGGCGGGGAATACCAAGCAGTCGCGGTGTATGACCGTGGTGGTGAGCGTTACCCCAAGATTGGCGACAAACTTGACTTCCTTGCCTTCTTACACAAACCGCATTACGCGATTGTGGAAATTGCCGCTCTTGTGCCGCAGAGAGTTGAACCTGGCCGCGCTCCTGCACGACCAGTTATTGATGAGAGCAAACCTCACCAATACATTGTCATGATTCGCGACCTTGGCACCAAGCGTCAACCAGCGGTGCTCGTCACCTTTGGCTCTGGAATCATTTTCCTCATCTGTTGCTTTATGCTGCATCGTCGCGATCGTACTTTGGCTGCCAATCTTGCCATGCCTGTTCCTGCGGTGGCTTAACTGATGGGGCAATATCTTCCCGTTGTAGCGCTCACCATTCTTGCCGTTCTCTTTGGGGTGTTGAGTTTTGTGGCCTCAAAGTTGTTGGCTCCTCGGCGACCCTCATCGGCGAAAGATGCACCTTACGAATGTGGCATTGTCCCTAGTCGCGAACCACCTGAGCGTTTTCCTGTCAGTTTCTATATCGTGGCGATGTTATTTATCATGTTTGACATTGAAATCATTTTCATTTATCCGTATGCCGTCAACCGAGCTGAACTTGGTGCCTTTGCGTTTTGGGAGATGTTTGCCTTCAGCGTTGTCTTCTTCTTGGCGTTCGTTTATGTCGTAGCCCGCGGAGCCCTGGACTGGGGTCCATTGGCCAAGGCTCGCCGTTTAGTTGATGGGGTATCGGCGACCCGCACGGCGACAACGACAATTCGTCGAGTCGGACTAGATGGTCGTCTCGACGACGATCAGGCAGCTTGAGCGTTGGGGGACTGACATGGGTTTGGTGCGCAACGTACTTGATGATGGACTCGGTGGCATTGAGCACAACTTCATCACCGGAAAAATTGAAGATTTAGTTAAGTGGTCACGAAGCCGTTCAAGTTGGGGCGCAACTTTTGGTCTGGCTTGTTGCGCTATTGAAATGATGGGAACTGGCGGCCCGCACTATGACATCGCGCGCTTCGGCATGGAAGTTTTTCGAGCTTCGCCACGTCAAGCAGACATCATCATCGTCGCGGGTCGGGTAAGCCAGAAGATGGCCCCAGTTCTGCGTCAGGTCTATGACCAAATGATGGAACCGAAGTGGGTGATCTCCATGGGTGTATGTGCATCAAGTGGAGGGATGTTTAACAACTACGCAATTCTTCAAGGCGTCGATCAGATCATTCCCGTCGACGTTTACGCCCCTGGTTGTCCTCCGACACCTGAAACTTTGATTCATGCAATCGAGACCTTGCATCAAAAAATTGAAGACGGAGAAATCATGCGTCGTCGCGCTGGCAGTGGAGCGGGTGCCAACATCCACATCACGGAGATTCCAGCGCAAACTGCACCAGTCTCGTTATCACTTGGCCGCACAGAGACCTGGTCATGAGCGATCAAGAAGGAGCCAATGAAGCCCAACCGATGTTGCATGGTTGTCCACTCGCTGACTCCCACGGGCAAGCGGTGGTGCATCCTTCGCGTGCACAGTACGTGGCGCTTCTGAAAAAATTGTTGGACAGTGGCTACGCAATGTGTAGCGATCTGACAGCGGTGGACTTCCTCACTCACCCCGGACGTTCATTACCCGATGGAATCGTTGCTGAACGATTTGAAATCGTTGTCAATCTCACAGCAATCGCCTCTCGTGATCGCATTCGTCTTCGTGTTCAGGTGCCTGAATCAGACACAACAATCGCATCGCTGTTTGACCTTTGGCCGGGAACAGAGGCGATGGAGCGCGAAGTTTTTGATATGTTCGGAATCTCCTTTGATGGCCACCCTGATCTGACGCGTATTTTGATGCCAGAAGACTGGGACGGTCATCCACTGCGCAAGGATTATGAAATTGGTCGTATCCCCGTTCAGTTCAAGGGGGCGCACTCATGACATCTGGTCAAAATATTTTTAAGACCAACGAAGGTGCGCAGGAAATGCGTGCCCGAAGTGAAATCAGCGCCAAGGAAATTCTGCGTGAAGTTGGTTCGGTCTTACGAATGAGTGAAGCCGAAGTTGCCAATCTTGGGCAATCGTCGGGCGATTCTGACGAAGATCAAACGATGATCATCAACATGGGGCCTCAGCACCCCAGTACTCACGGAGTATTGCGTTTGATGTTGGAGTTGCAGGGTGAAAC
>CAMAYS010000109.1:0-7198 GCA_945862545.1 Bifidobacterium breve
TCTACCCAACCCTGTAATGAAAAATCTCCCGCCGTTTCTCCGCATCCACGAAAAGTAAAACACATCGCCGCAAACCCAAGTTCATTCGCCAAGCGATCCATGAGTTCTGGAAAACTACTCGCCGAATGTCGCGCATCAAATGGACCAAACGGAAATGAGTGGCACATGATGACGCCCGGCAATGCTGCAGTATTACCACCAGGTTGGGCCAGATAACGCGGGAGACCCAAGGCACCAGAAGTGATTGTGCCATTGCTTAACATCAGTTCATCCTTGCGCTAGGCACGAGGCTGACGATGGCGCCGGGTCTTGCCTACAGTCGCCAAAGAATAACCACGGTTGCGGGCCTCTGCTAGAGAATCGGGTCCAAAACAGAGTCCCGTCTCAGCAGCCACAATCTCGTCGATGATTTCCGCATCTTCCCAAGAGTCCACGTCGTACACCAACTGCGTGCGCTTGTCCCCGAGAAAGCGGGTGTGCTCAAACTTCAAAGGTCGTTCCATAGAGCCCCACGGTACTAGGTTGAGACCATGGGGGACCATAAAAAATCGGGCTCTTGGGCTCGATCCGAACAAAATCTCCCCGCCCATGTACCTGCTTTGGATGGCGTCCGTGGGGTGGCAGTGATGCTGGTTTTCATCTCTCATCTGCACATGATTTTAAGTCCTGAACTCACTTTCAGAGAGGTGACTCCTTGGAAGTTTATCAATCGAACCTTTGAAGCTGGCTTTATGGGTGTTGACATTTTCTTCGTCCTGAGTGGCTTCCTCATTACTTCATTACTGTTGAAAGAGCGCTCTCATAATCAATTAGGCATGTTGAGCCGGTTCTACAAGCGGCGCGCTTTACGCCTTCTACCAGCGCTCTATGCACTACTCATCGCTAGCTTTTTTGTTTCGCGATGGGAAAACTTTCCGAGAGATATCCAGTGGAGAACAACTTGGCACGCCCTCTTATACCTCAACAACTGGAATATCGTGTGGAACTTTGGCAAGGCTCAAAATGATCTTGGACATCTTTGGAGCCTCGGGATTGAAGAACAATTTTATTTAATTTGGCCCCTGACAATATTGCTACTTGCAAAACTCAAGATTCCATCAAAAATGTTGATTCCTCTGATCCTTTTCGCCTCACTTGTCGTGATGGTCCATCGCACTTCCCTATGGAACAACGGAGTCTCCTGGCTGATTCTCTATGTGCGGACTGACGCTCGCGTCGATTCTCTGCTGATAGGAGCAATGTTCGCCTACGTCTATCGCCACTATCGCGTGCCGTCCAAAATTTTGAATTGGGCAGCATCATTGTGTCTTGTAGGTCTCATCTACATCAAATATCGTTTTGGCTCGCCCCCGCTCCAGCCTTTCCTCTTTCAAGAAGGTTTTACAGTGATTGCTGTGCTCGCCGGGACCATCATTTTGGCTGTGGCCGAAGGTTCTTGGTTTGCCAACAGAGTTCTCATCTCACGGCCTCTCACAATCATTGGAAAGGTCTCATATGGGCTGTACCTCTGGCACCTACCAGTCTTTGTCGTTTTGGGGAGACATGTCACCTCCGGTCCAAAACCACTGCGCATCCTGATTGGGATCGTCATTGCCTCCGCTGTCACTTCTCTTTCCTGGTACTTTGTAGAAAAGCCGTTCCTCAATATCAAGAATCGAAGGTACGGAAATGTCCCAGTCATTAACTGACACTGATTTTTTCTTTCGCCTGACGAAAAGGACAGCCCCATGGCACTAGGTGAAGTCACTAAAAAACAATTACGACCGATTCGTTCTTTCGCGGAGCTTTATCATGTGGGATCAATCCCATTCGCAGCAATTTTCGGGCTCAATAAGCGGTACATCCACCGCGACTACAAGGTCACCCTGTGGGGCCGGTTTCGTCTTGTCACTCGCCTCTGGCGCAATACGCGCCACATTGCAACTGGCACCTCGTACAAAGCTCAAGTTGCTATCGCTGCAAAACTTCTATCAGTACCGAAATCCACTCAAGGTGTAGTCGTTGAATGTGGCTGCTGGGTCGGCGGTTCTACCGCCAATCTTTCTCTCATCTGCAAACTCGTAGACCGTCAACTGATTGTATATGACTCTTATGAAGGCTTGCCTGTTGCCGAAAAGGGCGACAGGCACGCCAAAGCTGAGGCTGCAGGCATGTTTTGCGGCGCTCTTGAAACCGTCCAAGCCAACGTTCGTAAATATGGGGACATATCTCGCTGTGAATTTAGAAAAGGATGGTTCTCGGCGACTCTGCCTCATCATTCGGAAAAGATCGCGCTGATTTGTGCAGATGTTGATTGGCAGGCAAGTCTTCACGATGTAGTTGTCAATCTTTGGCCGCATCTCAATCCTGAGGGATACTTCTTTATTGATGAATACATGTTCTTGGACTATTGCGGACTCTTCTGGTCAGAATCATTCTGGAAGAAGTATTTTGACTGTGGCCCCCCAGGATTGATGGGCTCTGGTGTTGGCGTCGGAGTTGGACAATATTATTTAGGTCCTTTTGACTGGAAAGTTGATCCGACAAGCATCGCTTACACTCGTAAGGACTTCAGTGGACACTGGAACTACGATCCTCAGACGTAGGTTTCTAAGGAAATTGTCATCTTCCACCTCGGAATGGTTTTAGGATCGCAGGTGATGTCAAAACCATTCACTGAAATTGACTTTTTCTTTGACCCGATGTGCCCATGGGCGTATCAAACCTCATTGTGGATCCGCGAGGTTCGTCGTCTCAACGGTCTGCACATCAATTGGCGATTTTTCAGCCTTGAAGAAATCAACCGACCCGACGGGAAAAAGCATCCGTGGGAGCGAGCCCTTGCTTACGGCTGGAGCCCTTTGCGCGTTGCCGCTCGACTGCGCCGTCAAGACATGGCGTTATGTGATGCGTGGTATGCGGCTTGTGGGCAAGCACTGCATACTGACGGACGCAAGCCACATGATCCGGAGATAGCACGTGAGCTATTGATTGCGATCGGTGCCAAAGCAGATGACTGGGACCTCGCTCTATCGGATGAGGCAACCAATGATGAGGTCAAGGCCGATCACTTTTATGCCACTGAAAAACTTGCAGCATTTGGTGTACCGATCTTGGTCTTCCCGCCGAGTGAAACGCAGAGTGAGAAAACGGTTTTTGGCCCAGTTGTCGTACCGGCACCAATAGGCGATGAAGCCCTGGCACTTTGGGACCTCACCGTGGCTTACACCCGGATCAATGGCCTGTATGAAATGAAAACTCCAAAGACCAAAACTGATTTAGAGTTCATTGGTCAAGTCTTTACGCCTTACCTACAGGCTCGCGACTGGCAAAGTATTCAAAATCCTGCACCCTGACCTAAACCCCGATTTTTGAGTTTCAATGCTGGACGCTCCACTACATACCAGGAGATGAGAGTCGCCGTAAATGCTAAAAAGAGTCCAAGTCCTAAGCGACCGATCCGAGTACCTGTTTCCATATGGCGCGCTAAGGCTCTAAACACCGGGAAGTGCCAAATGTACAGACCATATGAAATCTTTCCAACAAAACGCAGTGGCCGACACGATAATGCTTTACCTAAGCCACTGTCAGAATTAGCCAGTCCGAAGACTACGAAAGCAAAAAGCACTGCGATCAAGGTAAATCCACTGTTATATAAAAATCTGCTTGATTCCACACGGGGACCAAAATAAGCGAAGGTGCTCAGGGCGCAAAGCAAGGACATATACATTATCACCTTCGAAAACGTAGGCGGAACCCTGAAGTATCGAAAGACAAAAGCGGTCAGGGCACCTACCAGCAAAGAGTCAACGCGAGTATCAGTACGTGTGTACATATAAGACCACCGAGTTCCATTATCCCACAAAGCAACTCTTCTCAGATACACAATAAAAATTAAAGACAAAATCACACCGATGATGACTCGTGGCTTTAGTCGAGCGAGCACGAGACCGAGAAGTACGATTGGCCAGACAATATAAAATTGTTCTTCAATTGCCAAACTCCACAGATGCGCAAAATCAATCACACTTTGTTTTTTATCCCAAATAGTGTGCCAATTTAAATGATAAAAAATCACAGCTCGGGCCGAACGAAATTCTGCTCTCATTGAAGTTTTTTCCCATAGTGCGAGAAGCGCGTGGAAAGCAAGAAACAGCAAAATCGCCGGTATCAGACGAAACACTCGCCTCACATAAAAGCGTTTAAGAATCGCTCTTGTACCTCGACGTTTTGTTTCCGCTAATAACAAATTGGTTATCAAAAAGCCGCTCAAGACAAAGAATAAATCGACTCCGAGAAAGCCACCGGCCATAAAATTGTTCAGCCATTCCCATGTCGTCGGCCAGATCACTAAAATTCTGAAGTGCGAGACCACGACCAGTAAAACGGCGACCCCACGTAGTCCATCAAGGGCTCCTACATGGTCAGGTAAGTCGCGTGTAAACTCTGTTGAAGAATTCTTCATCCGATTTAACTCTATAGCATCCGAGCAACAAGCCATTTGATTGAGGAAGTGACACTGACATGATTCCTAATGACACGATTGACAAGTTAGCCATGTGTTTTGTTTCGTTGTCAGAACTTGGTCAACGACTCAGCGAGGAACAGTGGAAACTACCGACCGAGTGTCCTGGTTGGACCGTGCAAGACAACCTGTCTCATATTGTCGCTTTCGAACGAGTGCTGAATGGATACCCTGCTACGACTCACCAAGCAAGAGGCTTTGATTACATCAAGAATCCAATTGGAGCGTCTAATGAAAATGAGATTGATGCTCGGCGTCATCTCAGCGGTGCTGAGGTGTTGGCAGAATGGAATGAAACGGCGGCTGAGCGTCTGGCAACTTTGCGTTCTGCCGATGAGGCGTATTACTCCAATGAAATGCTGACACCCACTGGACCTGGAACGATCGTCGACCTCTTGCACATTCGCGTTTTAGATTGCTGGGTTCATGAGCAAGACATGCGCAGAGCCGTCGGAATCACTGGTCATCTCAGTGGTGCAGCGGCTGAACATACCATTGACCGATTAATCCGCACAATCCCGATTGTCGTTGGGAAAAGAGCCAGTACCCCTGATGATCAAAGTGTGGTCATTGACATCACCGCCGACCCAGTGCTCGGAGGCGTCAGGCGACACATTATTTGTACTGTCGTTAACGGCCGAGCTGCTCTCATTGATATTGAACCTGAGGCACCGCTATGTCGCCTCACTATGGATACACAAACTTTTCTCACATTAGCTACTGGCCGACGCAGTGCTGAGCAGATCACAAACTCGATCGAATACGCAGGCGACCTTAATCATGGCCACAAGATAGTTGCGTCCATGAACATGATGATCTGAAGGAGATTGCGAGACAGTGTTGGGGACATCCTGTTAGGGTCTTGGCATATGGGTTTTCTCACGGATACATGGCGCTCTCAAGTAGCAGCTCGCACGCTTCACAAAGCCGACTCGCTCGTCAAACAAAATCGTTATCCAGAAGCAATCCGACTCTTGACAAAAGCAAATCGTCGTCTTCACAGCAGTGCCATCGAGATACTGCTTGTCAACTTACGTCACGATTCTTTCTTTCACCATGTCCACACATCATCTTTCACATCGTGGCCTCCACAACGGGACGATCTATATGCCGACCAACCCGGAATCCCTGAAATTGATCGTCAAGATTTCACTGCCACAAATGTTGCCTCGGGTGTGCTCAATCACGGTTCGATCATCGTCCGGAATATGCTGACCGCAGATCAAGTTTCTTTGATGCGTGACTCAATTATTCAAACCTATGCTCAACACGATAAAGCCATGGCAGGAGCCCCCGAAACAGAAACTGCCCCATGGTTTGTGCCGTTTAATCCAGCACCACGCGAAGGCACCGAAGCAATCATTAATCGCGACTGGTTCCGTGATTCTGGGGCTGAGTTAGCGGCGGACTCACCGCGAGGATTGTTCAACCTCATCAACTGTTTCCAAGATGCCGGCATCATCGACATGGTCGCTGAATACCTCGGCGAACCACCCGCCCTGTCGGTACGAAAGACATCACTCCGCCAGGTTCCGCACAATCAGGCGGTGGCTGGATGGCATCAAGATGGGGCTTTTCTCGGCCACGGAATCCGCACTGTCAACGTCTGGGTCGCTCTCACCGACTGCGGAGTCGACGCACCATCCATGGATATGGTCCCACGACGCTTACCCAACATTGTCCCGACCGGCACCGAAGGCGCCTTAATGTCTTGGACAGTCAGTCAAATTGTTGTTGAAGACGCGGCAGGTGGCACCCCGCCCGTGCGACTGCAGTTCCGTGAAGGCGACGCCATCATCTTCGACGAAATGAATCTCCATCGCACGAGTTCCAGTGCAGATTTTTTGCGTGATCGTTTCGCTATTGAAGCCTGGTTCTTTGCACCATCGTGTTACCCGCTTGAGCAACTCCCGATTATGGTGTAAGCGAATATGTGCAGGGTTGGTCTGCAAGCAGCAAGTATCATGACAACGGCAATATCCAGTACCTAGATGGAGCACTGATGCACTCTTCCTCTATCGATAATTTACGATTCGCATTACAGAAGCATGTTCTTCCCGACCCGGCCTTGGGCTCGCAAGCAGGCTTGAAAGTCTTAGAGGTTGGATCTGCCGACTTCAGCGGCGGGTACCGCCAAGTTTTGGATCTTCTTGAATGCCACTACACAGGCGTTGATCTTGAGCCCGGAGTCGGTGTTGACATCGTGCTTGATGATCCGTCCGTTTTGCCTTTTCCTGACTCCAGCTTCGACATCGTCGTCACAGGTAACACCTTTGAGCACGCTGATTTTTTCTGGCAAACCTTCAGCGAAATTTGCCGCGTGGTATCTCCCACTGGCGTCGTGATCGTTCTCGTCCCATCAGCGGGGCCCGTGCATCGCCACCCGACTGATTCATACCGATTTATGCCAGATGGTATGGCCTCGCTGGCGAAACATGCTGGAGTCACCCTGGTTGAGTCTTGGATTAATCCATATGGTCCGATGCATGACGCTGTTGGGGTGTTTCGCAAAGAAGTGGCCTACCCGAGCCTGCTGAATATGGCTCCTGATTTGTCCTTACGCTTGGCGACCAAAGTGCAAAACACCTTTCCACCGAATGTGCCCGACGAAGTTGAACATGGTGCAGGAACAGAAGATTGCTATGACTTTCTCGTACGTATGCACCAGCAACTGCAGCCAGATTTCTATGTAGA
>CAMAYS010000110.1:0-7196 GCA_945862545.1 Bifidobacterium breve
GAACAGCAGATCAAAGGAATTGGTTCGCTTTTCAATGGGCAGAACACCACGGGTTCAGTGCAGACCACTCTTGACTCGCGCATTCAGCAAGCGGCCAAGGATGCACTTGGGAATCGTGAAGGCAGTGTCGTTGTCATTGAACCTTCGACAGGGGCCATCAAGGCAATGTGGAGTTATCCAACCTATGACCCCAATCTTGTTGCCGTTCAAGATGATGAACTTGCAGGTGATGTTTTGAGATATCTGGATTCCATGCCAGGCAAACCTCTTTTGGCAAATGCTTATCAAGAGCGCTATATGCCGGGTTCAACGTTCAAGGTCATCACGACTGCCGGTGCACTCGATGCTGGACTGATCAATACTGAATCATTCTGGGAGGACGAATCAGAATTTCTTCCGCCACAAACTAATGACCCCATTCAGAACTATGCCAACAAAGTTTGCGGCGGTGATTTGGCCGAAGTGTTCCGTCGTTCATGCAACACACCATTCGCCCGCACGGCTATCGCTCTCGGTCCGCAAAAAATGGTGGACATCACCAAGGGTTTTGGTATCGGTGAAGTCATTCCATTTGATCTTCCCCGTGCTGTGAGTAGCCAATTCGGTGATGTTGATTATTTCAAGGAAAATTTGCCCCTGTTGGGAATCGGAGGGTTCGGTCAAGGCAATACACAGATGGTGCCATTACACATGGCCATGGTCGCTGCCTCAATTGCCAACAAAGGCACGATGATGAAGCCTTATGTTGTCGCAGCAACTTATGACCACAACGGCACTGTGCTACGTCGCACATCTCCCACGGTATGGAAGACACCAATGAGTTCTGCGACCTCAGCGTTACTGACTGAACTGATGATTGGAGTTGTCAACGAGGGTACGGCGAAATGTTGTATGTCCTTAGCGAATGGAATCCAAGCCGCGGCCAAGACCGGAACGGCGCAACTCAATGCCGCGGGGGAACCACAAAGTTCTCATGCCTGGATGATCGCCTTTGCCCCTGCACAGGCGCCGCGCTACGCCATCGTCGTCATGCTCAAAGGAACCACCGCCGAAATCAGTGCCGGAACAGGGGGAACCTTGGCTGGACCAATCGCCAAGAAGGTTCTTGATATCGCCCTCACTCGATGAGGAGATATTCGCTTTTCGGCCCCTCTGAACAGGGGCGACGGTATCTCAGCCAACGGACTCGGTAGCCTGTACAAGAGTTATGTCGGACAACAATTCAGTCATTATGAACGATCGCTATGAGATGCAACAACGCATCGGGCGCGGTGGTATGGCCGATGTTTATCTGGCCCGCGACATCCTGCTTGATCGTCTTGTCGCCATCAAAGTTCTTTTCCCCGAGTTCGCCACCGATCCCGCATTTGTTGAAAGGTTTCGACGCGAAGCACAGTCCGCTGGAAACCTCAATCACCCGAATATCGTCAGCGTCTACGACTGGGGTCGCAGTAACAACACATATTTCATGGCTATGGAATATGTCCCAGGTCGCACACTGGCCGAAGCCCTCGCCGACGTGGGTCAAATCAGCGCCACGAAAGCCGCCGAAGTTGGTATTGAAGTGGCGGCCGCCTTGTCTTTCGCCCACCGCAATAATGTCGTCCACCGTGATATCAAGCCCGGAAACATTCTCATTGGTTCAAATGGGCAACTAAAAGTTGCCGACTTTGGTATCGCTCGCGCACTCGGAAGCGCTGCCGACAGCAACCTCACACAGGTAGGCGCAGTGATGGGAACTGCCGCTTACCTTTCACCCGAGCAGGCTCAGGGTGGCCAACCCGATCCGCGCAGTGATCTGTATTCACTTGGCATCGTGCTCTATGAAATGGTCGCTGGACACCCACCATTTTCGGGCGACAATCCGGTGTCTATTGCCTATAAGCAAGTTCATGACTCGCCCCAACCGCTCAACCAAATCGCCGGTGATGTCCCCCGCGCTTTCGAAGCCATCGTGGCGCGTTTATTGGCCAAGGATCCCGGCACGCGATATCCCACTGCTGAAGCAGCGCGCGATGATTTACGCCGGTTCCGCGATGGCGTTCCAGTTCAGGCTTTGGCTGACGCCATCAATCGCCGCAACGGTGATCAGTCATCATCTGACAACGCCCCAACAACGGTGATACCGGCTGGACCCATTGTGGGAGGGCCAGATGATCAGGCCTACACCCCAACAAGCGCAGTTCATGATGCTGGTGCAACTTCAGTTCTGCCGCGCACAACCATCAACCCCAACCCCGCCTATCCACCTGGATACACACCGAGTAGCGCAATCAACGACATCAACGATCTACAAAAACGACGCAGGTCAATTGTGATCGCTGCAGTCTCCGCCACATTGTTTTTGATTGTGGCTGCAGTCGTCACTTTTCTTGCTCTCTCGGGAGGATCAAGTCAGGCCGTCACATTCATTCTCCCCGATGTGACCTCAATGTCGCTTGATGAAGCCGTCACCACTCTCGAAGATTTAGGACTGACGGTCGTCCCAGAAGCTGAAGAGACAAACTCTGTTGACGACAACATCGTGTGGAAGCAGATTCCAAATTCTGGCGAATCTGTGCGCGATGGAGACTCAATCACTGTTGTCTATAACCCTTCAAATACCCCGATTCCAGTGCCTAATTTGACTGGTTTAACTATTGATCAAGCGCGCACTGCGCTGTTTAATCTCGGACTCACCATCGGTATTGTCACACCACAAAATGATCCAACTGCACCAGAAAATACAATCATCTCCACAATGCCCAAGAGTGGTGAGCAGGTGCTTGGTGGAGCCACCATTGATCTCGTTGTCAGTCAAGGCAGTGGAGTCATAAAGATTCCCGATGTCCAAGGGCAAACAACTCAAGCAGCGCGTTCGGTGTTAGAAGGCGAACCTTTCAAATTCCTCGTCACTGTCGTTGAAGAAGCAAGTGCCACAGTTGATGCGGGTCGCGTGACGCGCACTAGTCCATCAATCGGTGGTGAGACCACCAAAGGTTCAGCACTCACGATTTATGTGTCGACGGGTCAAGCCACAACTGCAGTGCCTTTAGTTTCAGGTCTCACCGAGGCGCAAGCAACAGCCAAACTTGTCTCAAGTGGATTTATCGTCGTGGTTGAATACATCGAAGTGCCCACAGCAAGTGCCAACGATGGTCGAGTGATCGCCCAAGATCCGAGCGCTAATGTGCAATCAATTCCTGGAAGTCAAGTGTTGTTAAAGGTTGGCAAAGCCATTGCGGCGACAACAACAACCACGCCTGTCACCACCGCACCAACAACAACCGCGCCGTAATCTTCAATCACCCACAAGTAGCAAGAAAATTTCGCAGCATGTCTCGCCCCGAACTTGTGAGAATACTTTCCGGATGAAACTGCACACCTTCAACGGGCAAAGTCTTATGTCGAACCCCCATCACGATTCCATCGGATGTTTCGGCTGTGATTTCTAAATCATCTGGCATTGTGTCTCGCTCAATCACCAAAGAGTGATAGCGCGTGGCAGTGACCGGGTTCGCCACGCCTGCGAATACCCCAACATTCTGATGTGTTACTTTGCTGGTCTTCCCGTGCATCAATTGAGGCGCACCAATAATGTTTCCGCCAAAGACATGGCCAATCGCCTGATGTCCAAGACACACTCCGAACACTGGTGTTCCTCGTTCAGCAAAAGGTGTGATCACATCACAAATGATCCCTGCTTCCTCCGGTCGGCCTGGTCCTGGAGATAATAAGACGCCGTCAACTGTGAGAGCCAAGGCCTGAGCAACCGTCAAATCATCATTGCGATAGACGACTGGATCGGCGCCAAGTTCTCCGAGATACTGCACCAAGTTGTAGACAAAACTGTCGTAACTGTCGATGACCAGTACCCGCTTCACCTCATCAGCCTAAAACCCATTTTTATAAAACCGAGGCGGAACCTCGTCGTCAGTGAGGAGGCGGGTCTCACTAGTGCGTACACTTTCATCTCGTGGCACCTCCGAAGCGTAAATCAGGCGGACGTACGACTCCGAAGGGCACTCGCCCCAACGAAGGCGACTCCGGTACACCAACTCACAACGAGCATGGGGTTTCAGCCTCGACGCGCTACACGCCGCCCGTCCCCAAATATGTCAAGCAAAGCCCACAATGGGTCCCGATCTTGATGTTTGCCCTATTTATCCTCGGTGCATTGATTATTTTGATGTATTACTTGGGCGCCGTTCCGGGTGGCCGCAGCAACCTTTATCTGGTCGCTGGGCTGGGCTTTATCCTCGGCGGGCTATACACCGCAACCAAATATCATTGACCCAGCATTGACCTTTATCCACATGTTGTGGATAAAGCGGGGGATAGTCACATCGATGTAACTTCCCGTTCACTCAACGGGAGCCACAAAATCCATGTCTTCCATGCAGTGCCGAGGTGGAACAGGATCTTGTTCGGGGGCCATCGTCATACGCAATTCAACCCCACACAAACTGCAGCGATAGCGCACATTGACCCGCCGAAGTTCGCCTTCAGGTGGCGGAGCTGGAAGTGGGGTGGTCATGCTGCGCAGCATCCCAACTCCAACACGCCACAGGAAAAAGAATAAAACAACCGCCCCGAAAATCCAGATCACACCTGCGAAATCCACGGCGAACATTGGTTCTCTCAGCCCAAACGTTCCAGGATCGTGGCATTCGCCATGCCGCCACCCTCACACATGGTCTGCAGTCCGAAGCGACCGCCGGTGCGCTCAAGTTCATTCAACAATGTGGTCATCAAGCGCGCCCCCGAGCAACCGAGTGGGTGGCCTAAAGCGATGGCTCCACCATTGGGATTCACGGTCTCCATATCGGGATGAAACTCTTTCTCCCAAGCCAAAACGACTGAAGCGAAAGCTTCATTGATTTCAGTCAAATCGATATCTTTCATCGTCATCTTTGCGCGCTCAAGAACCTTGCGGGTCGCTGGTATGGGAGCGGTCAGCATGTACCGCGGATCATCACCAGCAAGGGCGAAATTGACAAAACGAGCACGCGGCGTCAAACCAAGCGCACGACACTTCTCTTCACTCATGATCAAAATCGCAGCTGCTCCATCGGTGATCTGCGAAGAGTTGCCAGCAGTCACGCGCCCACCTTCTTCAAGCGAACGGAAGGCTGGCTTCAATTTGCCCAGACTTTCCATCGTCGTTTCACGCAAACCCTCATCCGTGGTCATCATGTTTCCTTCGGCGTCTTTGAGCGGAAGAATTTCTCGCTCAAAGCGACCCTCGGCTGTCGCACGAGCTGCACGGAACTGTGACTGCACACCAAAACGGTCCATATCCTCGCGGCTAATGCCCCACTTGTCGGCGATCATTTCTGCCGAAATGCCCTGTGGCACCAACCCACCTTGTGGTTGGTAGCGCGCACTGACGCGGGGTCCAAATGGCCAGCCGTATTTTCCATCAACCATTGATGCGCCCATCGGAACGCGTGTCATGACTTCGACTCCAGAGGCGACGACGACATCGTATGCGCCAGCCATAACACCTTGGGCTGCAAAGTGCGCGGCCTGTTGCGAAGATCCACACTGGCGATCGACTGTTGTTCCCGGAACACTCTCTGGCCACCCCGCGGCTAAGACAGCGTTGCGCGCAATATTCGTTGACTGTTCGCCGGCCTGCATCACGCAACCCATGACAACATCGTCAATAATGCCTGGGTCAATGCCAGTGCGCTCAATTAAGGCATTCATTGTTTCGGCGACCAAATCAACTGGGTGCCAGTCTTTCAATTTTCCATTTCGACGACCGAGAGGCGTGCGAATCGCATCAACGATAACTGCATTGAACATAATGGCTCCTGACATCAAGGTAAGCCTTCAGTCTGCTGTGTTGGTCCGTCCAATAACGAATTTAGAGCAACTGAGAACAACTAAAAAACCTCAAGTGGCCACCAGATGTCGGGAACATCGGACGGGTCAAAAGCGACAATGCCAAAGCGATCGCCGGGTGTGGATGCACGCTGATTCAGAGTCGCTAACTCTTGGGCCGCTTCATGATTGATATCCAATTCACTCAAACTCAAAGCCACCAAAGGTGAGTCAAGCGCAGTCACCGACTCCAGATGTCCAAGAGTGCGCAACTCTTGTGCCAAGAGAGTCTGCAGTTCAACAACTTTGGCTTCTTCCTCGGCTGTGAAAGGTGTGATCACACTGACAATCGTCGCCCCACTGGCGGAGGACAACAACGAGAAGGCATATCCCGTGTCGCACACCATCCAAACGCTCGAAGCATTCGCTGGATCCAAAACACGATCCCCAAAAACCCACTCCACATCAGCGGGAATTCCGCCAGCGATACCGCGCTGTTCAAAGTCATACAGCAGTGCGGGATACAGACCCACCAGTCCCCCATCTCCGAGACGAAAAAGAATCGCTCCCTCATCAGTGGATGGAGAATTTTCCTGAAAGACAACTGCTTGGGTTATCGCTTCACGCACACGCACAGCGTCGGGCATAACGGTTGAGACTTGGGTGGTCGGAAGAATGGCGCCGATCAAGTTGAGTACGAACAAACCCATCGCCACGGCCGTGATCAGAGGTTGGCGGACCATCGACGTGTTAGCCAATATGACTCCCACGATCCACGCCACAATCAACATCACAATGACAGCGCGCCACAACACCACATAAGGAATCAAATAGCCGCGTACTTGTGCAACTCCGATGACCATCGCCACGAGCCCGGCCCACATAATCGGCACTGAACTTCCAAACTTTCGCCGAGGCGACTCGGCGGGGGAACGAAATACCCAAATAGTGCATAACAACAGAATGATCACGACACCGGCGAACCATCCCCACGAACCGTTGCGGGCTTCACCGACAATGCCTTCACTTGACGGGCCTTGTAACCACGACGCCTCGGGGCTCATCTCAAAGGCAACCACCCGCAACCCGCGGGAAAATCCGATTGTTGGAGTCTCTGAGTGAGAGAAAAATCGCCATAGGTGAACAAAATTGGCGGCTGAATCGCGAGGATTGAAAGCCAAAGGTAGGAACAATAATAATGAACTCAAGATCGGACGGGCGATAGCACGTTGATTGCCACCCGTCCACCAAAAAGTCCCTAATGCTGTGAGTCCAATCAAGCCAACAATCGGCAAGTAGCCCACATGCACCTGAACAACCAACGCTGCACTCATGCACATCAACCACATCGACGGGCGATCGCGTTCAGTCACACCCCACGCCGCGGT
>CAMAYS010000111.1:0-7156 GCA_945862545.1 Bifidobacterium breve
GGTCATGAAGCCGCTCATGTGCCGACTCGTGATCATCGCTTGTGGCGTTGGAAAATGGAGCAGTCGATTCAAGGACCATGGCGCTCCGCAGAGAATCTTGTCAAGAAGAAGCCACAATTTATTGAGGAGATTTTTTCTCGGGTTGTGACTGATGGACCGATTGCGGCTGGAGATCTTTCTGTTCGGACAACGAAAAAAGCATCCTGGTGGGACTGGGATGACTCCAAGAATGCGCTGGAATATCTGTTTATGTGTGGGCGAGTGACGGCGACGCGCAGGGCCAGTGATTTCGCTCGGCTGTATGACCTTCCAGAACGGGTGATCCCAGCGCAATATCTCAACACACCAACACCGACAGCGGTCGATGCTCAGCGAGAGTTGATTGCCCTTGCGGGTCGATCTCTCGGTGTAGGAACCGCAAAAGATCTCGCAGATTATTATCGACTGAAAAATGTTGTCGCCAAACCGCGGGTCGATGAACTCGTCGAAGAGGGACTTTTATTACCGACATCTATTGAAGGTTCAAAAGAGACTTGGTATTTGCATGTTGACGCTAAGACACCCCGTGCTATTGAGGCTCGGGCACTGCTCTCTATGTTTGATCCGATTGTGTGGAATCGACCACGCGCAGAAAAACTCTTTGACTTTCGCTATCGCATTGAGATTTATACGCCAGCAAAAAAGCGGGTCTTTGGTTATTACGTTCTTCCGTTTTTGTTGGGCGACCAATTAGTCGCCCGCGTGGATTTAAAGGCAGATCGTCACAACGCCACATTGTTGGTGCCTGGCATATTCGCTGAGGAAAATATTGACAAGAAAACCACTGCCAATGCTTTGGCTGAAGAACTGCGCCTCATGGCAAGTTGGTTAGGTCTTGAAAAGATTGTTGTGGGCAAGGTAGGCGACTTATCCGCGCCGGTACGTCAATCGCTGAAGAAATAAATAAGTTTTAGATTCAGGAAGGCAAATCGGGGGCGAGGGCCCAACGCAAAGTTTTCGTCAATGTATTTGCTGCTGGACGCACGATGGCACGTTCACTTAATGGAAGCCACGGAAGGCGCAGGGGTAAGCGCGCCCAAATCGGCAACAAGGAAACGGCGGCAGCACCCAAGAGTTGGTATGCCGGACGAACCAATACGGGTAGTGGTGGAGTGATCAGTAGATACTTCGCTGCATCAAGAGCGGCATCTGAAGTTCTTAGTTCACTTCGGTATGAGGAGATTTCTTCTTTGAGTTCTGCGACCGAGCGGGGTGGGTCAATGACACCAAGAGCCGAGGCAATACGTGACATATCAAGGACATAGCCATCGCGCTGTTCGTCAGAGAGTTCAACTTCACCGAACTTTTTGTGTGCCGCAAGAAACGAATCAACTTCGGCGATATGCACCCACTTGAGAAGATGAGGATCATTTGCGCTGTATGGACGGCCATCGTCGGCGGTACCGACGACGCGTACATGGACTCGTTTGACTAAATCAATAGCGCGTTGCGATTCTGACTCTGGTCCAAAAGTTGTGGCCGCTAAAAAATCGGCCGTACGTTGGAGGCGTCCCCATGGATCGGCTTTGAAGTCGCTATGTGAGGCCACACCCGCCATGGCGAGAGGATGCAGCGATTGAAATAACAGGGCCCGTAGTCCGCCGATAAACATGCAGGAATCGGCATGAATGATTCTGATTGGCCGATCTTCGCTAAACCACCGCTCGCCAGGAGCCTCGAATAATTGTTGGGCGCGATTATCAGCGTTGGGACCGACAACACGGGAGCGCACGGCGTCGGCCACGAGGCGGCGGGCAGGTTCAAACCGATCTGACATAACCAAAGCGTGCCACGCTTCGTGCGGAGATGCCTATGCGGGCTGGCTACGCTCGTCACATGTCCGATAACAATTCGCCCACCCCCATGGTCGAACCTGCGTCATCCTCAAATTCCAACAAGATGCCGCCTTGGACCTGGAAAGCGATCATTGTTTTCTGGCTGGGGTTTTTGGGCACGCTGGTATTGCGGTATTCCTATGAACGACTCTCATCTTTGTTGATTCTGCTTTTGGTTGCCTTGTTCTTATCCTTAGCGATCGAACCTGGGACAACCCGTTTGGCTAAGCGTGGCTGGAAACGCGGACGAGCCACCGTGGTGATTCTCCTAGCAGTCATGGCTGGGGTTCTTATTTTTGTTGCCGCCATCGGCACTTTGGTTGCCACTCAAATTGCAGATTTAGCTCAGAATTCGGAACGCTATGTCGGGCGAACTGTGAGTTTCGTGAATGACAACTTTGGCGCAAACATCAACGCCGAAAAAGTGAACAACAGTATTCAAGATCCTGATGGACCTGTCCAAGAATTTATTCGAGGCCAACAGGGTGAGGCTTTGCAATTGTCGGTGACGGCACTTGGCCTATTACTTCAAGGTTTCTCTGTCATGCTTTTCACTTTTTATTTGGTGGCCGATGGTCCGCGTATGCGCCGCTCAATCTGCAGCCGTTTGGCCCCAGATAAACAGCGCCGAGTTTTGGACACATGGGAATTGGCAATTGCAAAAACTGGTGGCTATATCTACAGTCGAGTTTTGTTGGCTGCATTTTCTGCATTCGTGCATTGGATCGCGTTTCAATCTCTGGGCACCGCCGCCCCCGTGGCGATGGCGCTATGGGTCGGACTGATCTCGCAATTTATTCCCGTTGTCGGAACCTATATCGCTGGTGTTCTACCAGTGCTGATTACGTTTATTGACTCACCTATTAAGGCACTGGTGATCATCATGGTGATCATTTTGTATCAGCAACTTGAGAACTTTTTGATTTCACCGCGCATTACGGCGCGCACGATGGAGATTCACCCAGCAATTTCTTTTGGTGCTGCCATTGCGGGTGCTGCTTTGCTCGGTCCAGTTGGGGCAATTCTTGGACTTCCTGTTGCGGCCATGGCAGTCGCTCTAGCGAGCGCTCACGGTCAGCGTCACGAGTTGATCGAAGATGATCTCGTGCACATTCAAGAAAAGCCGATCAGAGAGCCGCGAGTTTCTCGGCGCGGTCGACGTCGCGGTCAGAGATGACATTGCCTTCAAGCGATCTAGAGAAAGCCGCGGCCGGGTCATATGTCCCACTGGCAGTGACTTACCGAAGTGATGTTTTGGAATCAGTTCATCATGGTGCCGTTGTGGCGTTGAACGAGGATGGCAGTGTGGCATTTTCTTATGGAGATCCACTTGTGGGTATTTTCCCGCGCTCAAGCACTAAACCGTTGCAGGCTCATGCGATGTTGTTAGCGGGACTCGATCTTCCCGATGAGTTATTGGCATTGGTCTGTGCGAGTCATGATGGACGCGCCATTCACCTTGATGGAGTGCAGAGAATTTTGGCCTCAGTCGGTTTAGATGAATCCGCTCTTGCAAATACGCCTGATCTTCCACTTGATGATGGGCAATTGCAGGCCGCCTTACGTGATGGCGCCCGCGCCACGTCTCTGCAGCAGAACTGTTCTGGAAAACATGCAGGGATGTTGGCCACATGTATTACTGCTGGGTGGGCGCACGATGCGAGTTATCTCAGCGAACCACATCCACTACAGCAATCGATCACCAGTGGGATTCCTGCGCTCACGCAAGATGCTGTCTTGGGTATCGGGATTGATGGCTGTGGTGCCCCAGCACATGTGATGTCGCTGATTGGTTTGGCACGCTCGTTGAGAAACATGGCTACTGGAGCCGCAGGCGATGAGGGATTGCGTATCCATCGGGCGATGACCTCTTTTCCTGAGATGGTGGGCGGACCGAATCGGGATGTGACTTTGTTGATGAAGGGGGTGCCCGGTTTGATGGCCAAGGACGGGGCAGAAGGAGTTTTTGTGGCTGCTCTCAGTGACGGGCGGGCAGTTGCGCTGAAGATTGCTGATGGAGCAAATCGACCCCGCCCACCACTTATGCAGGCTGCATTGAGAACTCTTGGCGTTGATATTTCAGCAGTGCGCAGCGATGCTTTTTCATCAATCATTCTTGGACATGGCAAAGCGGTGGGTGAAGTGCGTATTGTCGGAGAGTTGGCGCGTTTAAGTGGCGTGTCGTGATTGTCCTGTGAGTTAGAGACGAAGGAGGCGAACAAGATGGCAGGTATTCCATTTGTCGGGATCATTGATCCATTGCGCTACGCCGAAGCCGAGGTGGTGAGCCCCAAGATTCGTCGCGTGATCGCGCGCAACCCGTCTAACTTCACTTTCACTGGCACAGGTACCTATCTCGTAGGTAACGCAACTGATGTTGCGGTGATTGACCCAGGTCCTGATTTGCCTGAACATCGCACCGCTTTATTGCGGGCTATTGAGGGTCAGAAGGTTCGCGCGATTGTGATCACCCATTGCCATAGCGATCATGTGGGTTTGGCGGCATGGTTGCGCGAAGAAACGGGCGCACCAACGGTGGCGTGGAAACCTCACGGAGTAGTTGGGCAATTAGATAATGATGAGGACATCAAGGTCATGCAATCTCTTGCCCCGCCTCCAAAGACCGAGGAAGAAAAAGAGAAAGAACGCGAGATTGCGCGTGCTGCTGGTCTTGATCCAGACGATTTAGAGATCCGTGAGTCTGTTGATCTTGAATTCGAACCCGATGTTCGCGTCGGTGATGGTGAAGTGGCGGCTCACGGCGATGGCTGGACATTGATTGGAATACATACGCCAGGCCACACCTCCAATCACATGTGCGTGGCTTTTGAGGAAGAAAAAGCATTGTTTACTGGGGATCACATCATGGGCTGGAGTACCACTGTGGTTTCGCCCCCCGATGGCGACATGCGTGATTACATGGAATCAGTGAAGAAGCTTCAATTGCGTGATGACAAGATTTTGTGGCCCACTCACGGTTCGCCAGTCACTGATCCGCAACCGTTTCTCCGTGCTTATTACGAACATCGTTTGGGTCGCGAGGCTCAAGTGCTGGCCTGCGTTGCTCAGGGAGTGAATACTGTGGCGCCGATGGTGCGCCAGATGTACGCCGCAGTGATCCCTGAACTCCATATTCCAGCGGCTCGAAGTGTGCTCTCGCATTTGACTCAATTGGTCCAGGATGGTCGCCTATCAGTTCTTGGCGGTGGACCTGCGCGGTTGTCTTCGACCTATGAACTCGGGTGAGTCGAAAGGTTCGTGTCGCCACCCCCAACTAGTTTCATATAGGGTGTCACTATATGGACGTCCTTCGAACACCTGATTCTGCTTTCACACACATACCTGATTGGCCTTACGCCCCGGTGTACACCGATGTCACGGCTGCGGATGCAACAGTGTTGCGCGTTGCTCACGTCGATGCGGGACCACGTGATGCCGGTGAAACGATGTTGTGCATGCACGGTGAACCGTCGTGGAGTTTTCTGTATCGAAAAATGATTCCTGTTTTTACTGCTGCGGGTCATCGCGTGATTGCACCTGACCTAGTGGGTTTTGGTCGTAGCGATAAGCCTGCCAAGACAAGTGATTACACCTACGAACGCCATGTTGACTGGATGAGTCAATGGCTTGTGGCTAACGATTTAAAGAATCTGACATTGATCTGTCAAGACTGGGGCGGGTTAATCGGCTTACGTCTTGCCACCGCTTTCCCTGATCGCTTTGCGCGAATCGTAATCGCCAATACTGGTTTACCGACTGGTGATCCCGAACCGAATGCAGCGTTCTTGGCGTGGCGCAAATTCAGCCAAGAGACTCCAGTGTTTGGCACGTCGCAGATCATTCAAGGAGGCTGCGCTCACAAGCCCCTGGCTCCCGAAGTGCTGGCCGCCTACGACGCTCCATATCCAGACGAGACATATAAGTCTGGGGCTCGCATTTTCCCGACCTTGGTTCCCGCTTCACTGGCTGACCCATCTTCGGCGGCAAATATTGCGGCGTGGGATGTCCTACGGCAATGGACCAAACCGTTTATCTGCGCTTTCAGTGATAGCGACCCAGTGAGTCGTAACGGAGAATGGGCATTTCGCAAGGCTGTACCTGGAGCCGAAACATCACCTCATACGACCATCGTCGGTGCTGGGCACTTCCTTCAGGAAGATTGCGGAGAAGAGTTTGCATCTTTTGTCAATGGCGCGATCGCCTGAGCAAACAACTGATTAGCAACGCGCCAAAGTACGCGTCAGAAAAGTGTTTTCAGCCGGATCAACGCTGAGATCCCAAGCGCGCTTGATCTGTACCCAAATACGGGCATATTCGCAGCGGTATTTGGCAGAAGTTGGCATCCATTCAGCAGGATCTCGTTCACCTTTTGAACGGTTGCTACTGGCTGTGACTGCGATCAGAAAAAAAGGCTCGTCTAAATCATTGGCAAATTTCTTACGCTGATCCGTATTCCAATTCCATGCTCCTGAATCCCAGGCTTCTTTCAGTGGGACCATGTGGTCAATGTCAAAACTTGATGAGTTAGTTGTTCTGACACCGTCGTAGACAGAGAACCATTGTCCGGTGACCTTGCACTTAGCACCAATTTTTGCGGGAATAATCGACTCAGCAATGAGAACTTCTTGGCGCGTATTGCAACCATCTCGATCGGCGTCATACCAATCGGCGAATAAAGTGCGCTTGTATCCCCCGACGTGCTCGGCTTCAACACGCAACCCGAGGCTGCTCGTTGACGCCACGGTTGTTGTTGTGGTCTTTTTCTCAAGCGCGATTGGGGTTAACACTGCTGGGCCTGCTGGGGCAGTGGTGATCACGGCGTTATCAACTTCGACGACGACGGCACTTGGTTTGGCTGATCCACAAGCGGTGATGACCACAACAATGCCCATTGCTAGTCCAGTTCGATACCGGTTAGGCAATTTCAGCTCCACCTTTGAAGGTTACGAGAGTGCCAGACCGATTGTGCGCGGTTTGGCTGGCAGACTGAGGGCTATGACCACTGATCTTGAACGAATACTTGGTTACCTCGGAGCACAAGATAACGCGGGCGAAATGGTTGAAGTCGGGCCCGAGTTGGTGGTCCTACCTTTTTGGACACCTGAGATGTGTTCGGCGATCATTCATGCTGCTGAAGCCGCTGGGGGCTTTGAACCCGAACCCCATGATCCCGTGCCCGGTCACGAAGTGAGTTTGGCAACGATCAGTCCGCGCCTCTATGAAAACCTGATGGTTGATCTCGGTGAGCGAATCTGGCCACAGTTGCAAGAGAAGTGGCCACT
>CAMAYS010000112.1:0-7043 GCA_945862545.1 Bifidobacterium breve
GCAGCTCGTTACAGAAATACTCGTATTGAGCCGATTTCACTCGATGGGTTAAACCCGATGCAACGTGAGGCCGCCGAGCATGTTGATGGTCCGTTGCTCGTGGTGGCTGGTGCTGGTAGTGGCAAGACGCGGGTACTCACTCATCGCATTGCCCATCTCATTTCCAATCATGGGGTCGGTCCAATGAGCATTTTGGCGATCACCTTCACCAATAAGGCCGCTGGCGAAATGAAGCATCGAGTCGAATCCTTGATTGGTCCTGTTGCTAAATCAATGTGGGTCTCAACTTTTCACTCGGCATGTGTGCGGATGCTACGGATCCATGCCGAACGCATTGGGTATCCAAAAAATTTCAGCATCTACGATCAAGCAGATGCTCAGCGGCTGACTGGCTATGTGATTCGCGATCAGGGACTAGATACAAAACGTTTTACGCCTCGAGGGGTACACGCCGTCATCTCTAAATGGAAAAATGAACTTTTGTCCCCAGGTGACGCCGCCAATCAAGCGGCACATATTTTTGATCGCAAACATTCAGAGATCTATCGCGAGTATCAAGAGCGCCTATTAAAAGCGGGAGCGATGGACTTCGATGATCTGCTAGTCAATGTTGTGCGACTATTTCGTTTGCACCCAGATGTGTTGGCTTCTTTCCAAGAGCGATTTAAATATATTTTGGTAGACGAATATCAAGATACGAATATCGCGCAAAACGAAATCGTGCTTCAGCTTGCGGCGCGTCATCACAATGTCTGTGTCGTTGGCGATACTGATCAGTCCATTTATGCTTTTCGTGGTGCCGATTTTCGCAACATCGGGCAATTTGAGGATGCCTTTGACGAAGTAAGCGTTGTTGTACTTGAGCAGAACTATCGCAGCACACAGACGATTCTTGACGCGGCCAATGCGGTGATCGCACAAAACTTTGCACGCAAGCCGAAAGATTTGTGGACTGAGTCGGGACCAGGGGAGCAAATTGTTCGCTTTCATGCCGACGACGAAGGCGACGAGGCTGCCTACGTGGCGCGCACAATGAAGACTTTGCGATCATCGGGTCGCACCTGGGGCGATATGGCTGTTTTTTATCGCACCAATCCGCAGAGCCGAGTCGTTGAAGAAATTCTCATGCGCTTCGGCATTCCTTACAAAGTGGTTGGTGGCACACGTTTTTATGACCGTCGTGAAGTCAAAGATGCGGTTGCCTATTTGCGAGTGCTCACGAATCCATCCGATGAGGTCAGTATCAAGCGCGTGCTGAACATGCCGAAGCGTGGAGTCGGCGATACAAGTGTCAGTCGACTGGACGAGTTCGCTCGTCAAGAGAACATCTCTTTTTTCGAAGCTCTGCGGCGAGCTGAAGAAGCTGGTGTTTCTGGTGCGGCGCGTCGGGGTATTGAATCGTTTGTGGCAGTGATTGAAGAGGTATCCACTCAGGAAGAACAGGGTCCAGGCGGATTACTTGAGGCAGTGATGGAGAAGTCTGGGTATCGCTCCGAGTTTGAGTCCGATGATTCTGTTGAAGCCGCTGGTCGCTTAGAAAATCTTGATGAGTTAGTGTCTTCGGCCAGAGAGTTCGCCAAAGTTGACGAGTTCCTCGAACAAGTTTCACTTGTGGCTGATAGCGATGACCTTGGTGATGATGAAAAAGTTGTGCTGATGACGATGCATGCCGCCAAGGGTCTTGAGTTCCCAGTGGTCTTCATCGTCGGTGTTGAAGAAGGTTTATTCCCGCACAGCCGTGCCTTAGTTGACCCTCAAGAACTTGAAGAGGAACGGCGTTTGGCCTACGTCGGCATCACCCGTGCCCGTGAAAGATTGTTCCTCACTCACGCTTGGAGCCGACAGCAGTTTGGATCAACTCAGTACAACCCACCCTCACGATTCTTAGATGAGATTCCCGATACCTTGGTGCAGCATGAAGGCAACGTCAAAAATCGTTCCACAGCGCGCCTCACACGAGATGACGATTGGGGTCGTACAAAAGTTAGTTCCTTTGACCCCGATGACGAGTTTCGTGAGCGCCAGGTTGATGCCGCTTTAGCCGCAGGACGTTCAACCCCTCACCGTCCACCACAGCAGACAAATACTCAGGAGATTGGTTTGCGCGTCGGGGACAGTGTCGAACACGCCGTTTTTGGTGAGGGCATCGTGATTGACATCACCGGTTCGGGGGATAAAACCGAGGCTGTAGTCAATTTCCGTGAAAAAGGCCGCAAGCATCTGTTGCTGGCATGGGCCCCGCTGAAAAAAGTCTGAGCATATTCTTCGCCCTGACCCATCGCGCATGGTTGAATCGGAGTATGAAAGTTGCACTCTTAGTTGAAAGCCTCACGGGGAACACATGGAAGGCTGCCGAACTCATCGCCGGCAATCTGCAGCAGGAAGGTTGGACGATCACTGGTCTCAACCCTGTCAAGAAGCCTGATCATTTAGCCCTGCAGGCCGCTGATCTAATCGTGGTCGGCACATGGGTGCACGGGGCATTTATCGTCGGTCAAAGTCCTTGGGGTATCGGCAACATCAATGCTCTACCTGTCATCACTGGCAAGCGTGCGGCCACTTTCTGTACCTTCGCTTTGAATCCGGGCAAGACACTTGGGGTGATGGAGAAATCGGTCAATCGTTTAGGTGCCGATGTCATCGGTGGCATGGCTTTGCATCGTGCCAAAATTGAAGCACATAGCGAAGAGTTTGCAGCGCGTCTGATGAGTGCTCTAGCTGTTGCCTAAATGATGCGCTCGCTCATTGTTGCCGCTCTGCAGATGTCGATGACAGATGTCATCTCTGAAAATGTAGCGACGGCAGATCGTCTTGTGCGTGAAGCGTCTGCGCGTGGCGCACATCTCATTTTGATTCCCGAGCTTTTTGAGGGTCACTATTTTTGTGAAGATCAGCGGACAGAGCATTTTGCGCGGGCCAAGCCCTTAGTGGGACACTCAACTATTGAGCATTTCCAAAAATTGGCGCGTGAATTGTCAGTCGTCATTCCAGTGAGTTTTTATGAGCGGGATGGAAATGCGCTATACAACTCATGCGCAATCATTGACGCTGACGGGATGGTTCTCGGCGTGTATCGCAAGAGTCATATCCCCGACGGTCCGGGATATTCGGAGAAGTTTTATTTCAGACCTGGTGATACGGGATACAAAGTGTGGGATACGGCAGTGGGTCGTATCGGCGTTGCCATATGTTGGGATCAGTGGTTTCCTGAGGTAGCGCGGGCTTTGGTTCTAGGCGGAGCGGAAATTATTTTGTATCCGACTGCCATCGGCAGTGAACCGATGGATGCAACACTTGATTCGGCGGCTCATTGGCAACGAGTCATGCAAGGCCATGCTGGTGCCAATTTGGTCCCAGTTGTGGCGGCCAATCGTGTGGGTGTTGAGCGAGGATCGCGTTTTACTCTGACATTTTACGGCTCATCTTTTATTGCTGGTCCGACAGGTGAGATACTTGCGGAAGCGGACCGCGTCAGTGAGACCGTTTTAATCTCAACGTTCGATCTTGACGAAGTGGCCGAGATGCGAACTGGTTGGGGAGTGTTTCGCGACCGTCGCACCGATCTGGAATAAATGACCGTTTGGGTGGTTGCTATTTGAGCAGAGCCACTATTGAGACCATCATGGTGTTCATAGCTACCATTGTCGTAATCAGCGCCAAAGTGTGAACGCGCAAAGTCTTGTGCAGTTCGGCGCTGAGGTCAGACAGTTTCGCGTCAACTTGGTCAAATTGCGCGTCAACCCGCGCAAAGCCGATTGCAACTTGGTCAAATTGCGCGTCAACTCGGGAGAAGCCAGCGTCGTCTTGGCCGAGGGTGTCGGCAAGTTTGGTGGTAATGCGAAAACGGTCTGCTTCATCAAGTGCCATTGTGTCCTCTTTTCTCGGTGGGTTCAAGTCCCAACAATGTGGGCGCGGCCCAGCAGAAAACGGTGAGGTGCTCGTATGGAGGGTCAGGCCATATCTGGTCTGGACTTAGACCGGTGCATCACACTCGCGACGCACGGCGTCGGGAGTCGGCAGACTGTCCCACATATCGGCAAGAAGGTCATCTCGTGTTGAGCGATAAGCGCTGTCATCCCACAGGTTGATCTGCTGCAGGGGATCATTAGCCAGGTTGTATAACTCGCCTTCGGTGCCATTGTGCAGGCTTCCAGGCAAGCAGGCCGTTGCTACCCAACCATCGCGACAGATCGTTCGCAATCCCACGATTTTGCCGAACAGAACGCTGTCCCATTCGGTGAGGACTCGTTCGTGACCAAGAGATCTGGCATCCTCGTCATTCACGGGAAGTCGTGGTGCTTCAACGTAAGCCGGTTGGGGGAGGCCGGCAATTTCGCAGAACGTAGCCGCTAGAGAAACGTGTCCAACAGGTGCTGTCACGGTTGCTGGATCAACGCCTGCGGAGGGCGCTGGTCGCCAAATCAGTGGCACGCGCATCAGTGAATCAACATGGTACGGGCCCTTGAACAACAAGCCGAAGTCTCCTTGAAATTCACCGTGATCGGTGGAGAACAAGACATCTGTATCTGCCCCCCAACCCCGGCTTTCAACATGTTTCATCAAACGCCCAACGGCCTCATCAATGAGTTCGTTTTCAATATGAGTCAGAGCGTTGATTTCGCGAACTTGGTCCTCGGTGAGAGTGTTCGGGACCCATCGACGCGGTGCTTCATAGTTGGAGACGAAATCTCCGTCATACCATTTGCGCCACTGCGCCGGTTTGGCATCAAGAATCGCTTCGCGTTGCGCGCGATCCACTGGGAACCCAACAGGAAGATCTACATCGCGCCAGTTCACGCGGTGTAGTTCAGATGCTGGAGGATCCCAAGGATGGTGTGGGTCGGGAAAACTCACCCAGCAAAACCAATCGGCATCGGGGTCAAGCGATTCCAGCCAAGCAATGGCCCGATCGGCAACCCAATCAGTGTGATACCACTCGCGCGGGATGTTATTGATGTGGGCTTGGGGAGCGCCAGTGTTAGTGCCACCAAGAGCACTCACCTGGAGTTCCATATCCAGCACGCGGTAGTACATGGGAACCGCCTCTGGATGATTTTTCATCAACCATTGGGCATAGTGAAATGTTCCCATGCCACCATGAGCAGCTGATTCCATATGGTCGAAACCGCGATGCAGATATCCGTCTTCAATAAGCGAGTGCGTGCCCGAGGCCGCCAATTGATTTTCAGCGAAGCGCAAGAATGGATCGAGGAAAGGTTCAAAATGGGCCTTGCCAATGAGTGCCGTTTTATATCCGGCATCGTGCAAGGTGCTCGCCACACTCGGGGCATCAACAGGAAGTGGAACTCCGTTCATCCATACGCCGTGGGTGGACACGTGCTGACCAGTAATCATGGTTGAGCGCGAAGGCATGCACACAACATTTTGTGGGTGGGCGCGGTTGTAGTTGATCCCGTGTGCTGCCAGGGCATCAATGTTTGGAGTGCGGGCAATCAGGCCGCCGTTACACCCGAGTGCATCAAAGCGCTGTTGGTCGGTAGTGATAAATAATATTTTGCGTCCCATTAACTGACTCCATTCACGCGCGAAAACATACTTTGTAATTTTTTCAAACCAGATCCAGCAGCCCCAATGATCACTAGTCCCATAGGTTCGGGCTCAATGTCAGTTGCATAGATCACGATGCAACGATCTGCCCCGTCGGCTATGACATCAACTGTGGCGAGATGATGAGTGACGATCATATTGTTGACAATCGCATATTGAAAACGACGTAGGTCGTGATCAAGGGTGATGATGTCTTCTTCAAAGCGCAAACCGCTTGGCAGATTAATCCATCGCTTGCTACCAACGACTTCACAGCTATCAATGGGGAACCATTCGTGGAGACGGTCAGGTGCTCCGACGATGCCCCAGACCACATCTGCTGGGGCATCTATATAAATGTGACGGCGCACTGTTCCCATGTCTTGACCCTAACTAGTTGTAAGTACTTGCATACTAACTGACATAACTTGTGGCTTGACCCAATGAACATCCATGAGGGTCGCTGTGCTAGCCATATGTGGGGTTAAGAGATGCGACAACTCAGATGTTGCGGCGTTTTTTACAGGGGGAAGGGGAGAAGTGGGTAAAATAGGCTCCGATCTTCGTCGTACTTTGACACCTTTAACACCTGCATTCGCGCTTGTAGCCGTGCAGTTGGTCTTTTTTGGTTTACCTGCGGGGGCCTTTATTCGCGGGATCGTGCTCGGGTTACTGACGGCACTCTTGGCTGTGGGAATGGCCTTGGTCTATCGAGCCAACAGAGTGATCAACTTCGCCCAGGCGGATCTAGGTTTTGTGCCAGCGATTTTGTCAGTTGGCCTGATCGTATTCAACGGCTTGCCGTATCTTTTTGGACTCGGTGTCGGTCTCGTCAGTTCGATTGTTCTGGGTGCCATCGTGGAATTGGCGATCGTGCGGCGATTCGTGCGTTCCCCGCGGTTAGTGCTCACCGTGGCAACTTTGGGTATCACTCAACTGCTGAGCGTATTGGCCATTATTTTGCCCCGTTTATGGGACGAAGTGGCGGCTTCCGAAAGGATTCCGCCCCCTGTCGCCTGGAAACTCACCGTCGGGACGTTCATTCTGAACGCCAATGATCTCATTGCCATGATCCTTGCTCCGCTGGCAATGATTGCGGTGGGGTTGTTTCTTTCGAAAACGCAAGTCGGCATTGCTGTTCGCGCCGCCGCCGAGCGCAGTGATCGCGCTGCCCTTCTGGGAATACCAGTGGGCTGGCTTTCCACCATTGTGTGGATGTTGGCATCGGCCTTGTCGTTCTTAGCCCTCTTTTTGCGCTCGGGAATTCTTGGAGTGCCGATCGGTGGCGCACTCTCGGTCTCGGGCTTGGTACTGGCACTGGCGGCTTTAGTGATTGGACGACTGCGCAACTTGCCAACGATTGCAGTTGCCGCTGTGGCGCTAGGAATTCTTGAGTACGGAGTGCAATGGAACGCTGAAAGTCCTTTGCTAGTCGCGCCGTTCATCGCAGTGGCGGTGATGGCGGCCTTATTGATGCAACGCAAGGGCGTCTCGCG
>CAMAYS010000113.1:0-6998 GCA_945862545.1 Bifidobacterium breve
CACTCCGATGTGCAAGTGCTGCATTATTACGACGCGCGTAACAACATGCTGATGAAGCCAGGCATGATCTTCACTATTGAACCGATGATCACCTTGGGGACGTATCAATTTCATATGTGGGATGACGACTGGACGGCAGTCACCGCCGACGGCAAGCGCACGGCTCAGTTTGAACACACCATCTTGGTCACTGAGACGGGCTGCGAAGTTCTCACTGGTGGCGATAAAGCGGTCTCGCCGCGCAAACCAAGTTCATCCTGAGTCGCATTTACCCCTCGTGAAGCCGTAGCGTGATGACCCGTGGGTGAGCGTTACGTCTCTTTTGATCGACAGCAGTGGGCCGACCTTCGAGCCGCTACCCCGATGACCTTGCGTGAGGCCGATCTTGAGGATCTGCGCGGCATCAACGAACGTATTGATCTTGACGAAGTCGCCGCGGTGTATCTGCCGATGACGCGATTACTCAACCTATATGTCTCCGCCACACAGAATTTGCATAAGGTCAGCGCGACATTTCTTGGAACCTTAGCTCCCAAGGTGCCGTATGTGATTGGCGTGGCTGGCTCCGTCGCTGTCGGCAAAAGTACTTTCGCGCGTATTCTGCAAGCGCTTCTGGCGCGCTGGCCCGATCACCCCAAAGTTGATCTCATCACGACCGATGGATTCCTCTATCCCAACCATGTTCTCGAAGAACGCGATTTGATGAACCGTAAAGGTTTCCCCGAGAGCTACGACACCCGGGCACTTCTGAAGTTTTTGCGAGATCTCAAAAGCGGACAAGCGACCGTGGAAGCCCCTGTCTACAGTCACGTTGTGTATGACATCGTTGAGGGCGAGACGGCCAAGGTGTGCCAACCAGACATCTTGATTCTTGAAGGACTCAATGTCTTGCAAG
This sequence comes from Bifidobacterium breve, assembly GCA_945862545.1. Lineage (GTDB taxonomy): Bacteria > Actinomycetota > Acidimicrobiia > Acidimicrobiales > Ilumatobacteraceae > Casp-actino8. The sequence goes on from CAMAYS010000113.1 coordinate 896, forward strand.
TTGGTGCCCCAGGTAATGACGCCGCTGAATTCGTGAGTGACTACTTCGATTTCTCGATTTACATTGACGCTCTTGAAGCGGATATTGAAAAATGGTACGTAGACAGATTTTTGAGCCTCTGCGATTCTGTTTTCCAAGATCCGAGCAGTTTCTTTCGCCATTTCGCTCACCTCTCGCGCGATGAAGCAATTGCGGTGGCACAAAGTATTTGGGAAAGTATCAATGGGCTGAACCTGAAGAACAATATTGAACCAACTCGGGAACGAGCCTCGCTGATTCTGCGCAAGGGCAACGACCACCGAGTGAGTGAAGTGCTACTCCGTAAACTCTGAAATCTGCCACAATAGAGTCGTGGCGAATTCACGATCTCGGGCGAAGAAACGCAAGAAGAAAAAACAGTCCTCATCAAAGGCCCCCGTTATCTTTTTATGTCTGCTCATTGCTGCGGCAGGCGCATTTGTATTTCTGCAAGCAACAGAATCCACCTCGGATAACGGCAGTGCGGATTCGTTGGCGCCGACAACAAACCCGACTAACACCGAGGCTCCAAGCCAAAGTGTCCCAGTGACGACGGCAACGCCTGCGACTGATCCCAGCAACCTTGGAAAACCAGTCACTATTCACAGTGATGATCTCGGTGATCTTGAAATTGATCAGGTGATTGATGATTGGAGTCAAGTCGACGCACCCATGATTCCGGAAAATATCGCTCAGGTGGACCCATCTTTGGTTGAAGGCGATTACATCACTGGTGACTTGCCCGATGGTTTCTATGTCGGATATTTCGTCAGCGCGATTGATGAAAATGATCAGGGCTTCACATTTGACATTCGCAACTCGGTAAATGATCCGATTCCTGTGCCAGATGGTCAACAGTTTTATCCGGCCCTTATTGACAGTTTGCTCTTTGTTTCTCTACCGATTGTTGAGAGTGAAAAGAATACGGCGATTAGCGCAGCGAAATATTTTGAATTGGCGAATTCTGGACGAGTTCTCGTGGATATCCCGAAAACCAATCTGATTGCCCAAATCACTGATGAATACATGTTGCTGACCATTGTTGATGGTGCAGTGATCGCCATTGAAGGCATTCACTCTTCGTAACTAACCTTCGGTGAGATGACCTCGACTGCGCGCCTCATTGATCAATGTCTGCGTGTGTTGCCATAACGTCGTTGAGCCATCACCGATGGGTGACAGTCGCTTGACTGCCTGCGGATAACTCACACCATGACGTTTCCACGGTGACTCGTCTCCGGCGTGATGATTTAACATCGCTGGCTGCATGCGATCAACGGCATTCGCGAATTGACTCGCTGGTGTTTCTTGGGCTTCATATTCGTCCCATAATGAACGCAAACGGTCACGCTGATCGTCGGGCAATAAACCGAATAAACGGTCGGCAGCTTTTTGTTCACGAGCTTCTTTGTCGGCGTAACCTGTCGTGTCGTAGGCAAAAGTGTCGCCCGCATCAATTTCTACGATGTCGTGTACTAAACACAAAGCCAAGACATGAGCAATGTCAACATCAACATTGCTCCACTCTTGTAGCACTAGGGCGTACATCGCTAAATGCCACGAGTGCTCAGCAGTATTTTCTCGGCGTGAACCACCAGTGATTGCCGTCTGGCGTTCGACTTGCTTGAGTTGATCAATCTCCATCAGAAAATTGAGTTGTTGTTGAAGTCGTTGATCACTCATACATCTGCTCCTTAAGCCACCAGTGAGGCCAGTGCCCACACGGCAGCAATAAAGCCGAGTGAGGCCATAAAAATGCTCCGCTTGAGGGGCGCTCGTGCAAGATCGCCTTCTTGTGGATTCGGAGGTGGTTTCACCATTGCCAGCACATTGCCAGCGAATAATGCCCCGCCCAAAGCCAACACCATCCACTTCAAGAGGTCAGCGCCAAGGAACATACTGACCATTGTGCCATTGCCAGATGGGTCAGCAAGTATCAACTTTGCCAGTTCTGGTCACTCTGGTCTTTCGCAGAGGCATTTCATCGGTAATACTTCGCCTATGGGTTTTCATCACGTCGCTATCGCAATTCATGACACCAAGGCCAATTATCAGTTCTATACCGAAGTGATGGGCTTTGAACTCGTGAAGACCGTGACCGCGCCCACCCCAGAAGGTGGATACAGCAAGCATTTCTTTTATTCCACGGGTCAGACTGGTTCGGGTGAGCAAGGGATGATCGCGTTTTGGGAGATACACGTTGACTCTCTTGAAGGTTTCGAAACCAATCTCAATAAGGGCGCCGGTTTGCCATGGTGGGCCAATCACCTAGCTTTTGATGCGCCCACTGTTGCCGACTTTGAACGGCACCGCGAACGCTGGCGTGCACACGGTCAAACGGTGCTTGAAGTTGATCACGATTTTTGTCGGTCTATTTATATTCGCGATCCCGAGGGCAACACTGTGGAGTTCTGTCTCACGACCCGTGACTTTACGCCAGAAGAAAAAGCCCACGCTCTTGAATTGTTGCTTGATCCGAACCCGCCGATGGAAAAAACATTCGGTGCCAAAATTTGGCAGCCAGAGGGTGACCCGATTTTGCTGCCGTCGGGTTGAGGCAGATGCTCGTTTAGGACGTTTCGCTGGCTGGTGGATCAGTTTTACCAGTCTGACCCATATTGTCAAAGCGCGTGAATTCGCCGGAGAATGCCAACTTGATCGTCCCTAGCGGTCCAGCACGATGCTTGCCGATAATCACTTCAGCGATACCTTTTTCAACATTTTCGGCACTGTCGCCTTTTTCATTGCGATAGACCTCTGGTCGGTGGAGGAACATCACGATGTCAGCATCTTGTTCAAGAGAGCCGGACTCACGAAGGTCTGATAGTTGTGGGCGCTTATCTTGACGCTCTTCAAGTTTTCGACTGAGCTGGCTGAGGGCCATCACTGGAACTTCTAATTCACGAGCCAAGATTTTTAGGTTTCGGCTGATCTCGCTGACCTCAAGTTGGCGACTCTCTGTTGTTGTACCACTCATCAATTGCAAGTAGTCAATAACAATGAGGCCGAGTCCACCGTGCTTGGCTTTCAGACGACGCGCCTTGGAGCGAATTTCAAGCACACTCACCGTGGCGTTATCGTCGAGAAATAATTTCAGATTGTCGAGTCGGCCGATCGCCGCATTAATTTTGCTCCACTCAGGCTCAGTGATTGCACCCGTGCGGAGGTTCTTCGGATTCACTCGCGCTTCACTAGATAAAAAGCGCATCGTTAATTCGGTATGGCTCATTTCAAGTGAAAAAACTAATACTGGAAGATTGGACGTTTGCGCTACGTGAGTCGCAATGTTTAATGCAAAGGCAGTTTTTCCCATCGCCGGGCGAGCACCAACAATGATCAGTGCAGATTTTTGTAGCCCAAGGATCGTGTCATCGAGTTCTGTGAAACCAGTGGCGACGCCTGCGAGTGATGTCTTATTCTCAAAGCGCTTTTCAAGTTCGACAATTGAGGTGATCAATAGCTCATTGATTTGTCGTGTTGAGTCAACAACTCTTTCTTCGGCCACCGCGAAAACGCGGGCTTCTGCTTCATCAAGGGCCTTCGCCACATTGTCAGGTTCGGTATATGCAATTTCCGCGATCTCGCTGGCCACACCAATGAGGCGTCGGAGCGCCGCAGTGTCCATAACGATTTTGGTGTAGCGAGCCACATTGCCGACGAGTGGTGTGGAGTTCTGAAGTCCCAACAAGAAAGGGAGTCCGCCAATTTCGTCAAGTAGTCCAGCGCGACGGAGTTCATCAGACACCGTGATGACATCGACACCATTGCCAGTCGCCATCAGTCCGCGAATCGCGTCAAAAACATGTTGATGTGCAGGTTTGTAAAAGTGCTCAACGTTCAGACCTAATTCTGCAATGAGGTCAAGGGCATCTCTTGACAAAAGTATTGAACCTAGAACAGATTCTTCGGCGCTCAAGTTATGTGGAGGCACGCGATTGACCATTGGACGTGGTCCCCTATCGCGGTCATCTCTGCCGCCACGGGTTGAACTTCCTGAAAATCCGTCTGATGATCCGTTTGCCATTGCTTCTACTTTGACCTATCTACCCTGTTGATCGCTAGGGGTAAAACACTGTGAATTACTTGTGGACAACTTTGCCAAACTGGGGATAACTCATTCATTTGGATAACAAAAGGGCCCAGACCAGATGGTCCAGGCCCTCATGAACACTTAGTGCGGATCGGGTCCGCGTTGATCACTTAGCGACGACGTTGATGTTGATCGCGAACTGCACATCATTGTGCAACTTGGCAACCACGCTGTATTCGCCAACCGTCTTGAGGTGCTCGGGCAAAGTCAACTTCTTGCGATCAAGTTCGATGCCCGTCTGAGCCAATACAGCAGCCACAACATCGGCGGCAGTCACCGAGCCGAATAAACGACCTTCGACACCGGCGGCCTTGGCCTTGACTTCAATGACCTTGGCAACCAAAGTTGAGGCAACGGTTTGTGCCGAATCGCGGTCTGCGGCGTCGCGTAGGTCGCGACGACGGCGCATTGAGGCTGCTTGCGAGACTGCACCTTCGGATGCATTGAGACCTAAGCCACGAGGCAAAAGGTAGTTGCGGCCATGACCCTTGGCGACTTCAACAATGTCGCCGCGCTTGCCAAGACCACGAATATCAGAACGCAGAATGATCTTCATGATCAGCCCTCCTCGGTGGTTGCTGTGTCTTCAATGGTGTCAACTTCAATACCGGTATCGACAGCATCGACCACGGCATCAACATTCTTCACTTCATCCCGGTTACCGGTTTCGGAGTTGCGAGGTCCACGAGGCCCACGAGGACCGCCGCGACCAGCTGAAGCAACCCGCTTGGTGTATGGCAATAAGGCCATTTCACGAGCGTTCTTGATGGCAGTTGCCAAGTCACGCTGCTGTTGAACGGTGTTGCCGTTCAAAGTCTTGGCCTTGATCTTTGAGCGATCAGACATAAAACGCTGTAGGAGGTTGATGTCCTTGTAATCGATGTACTCGATCTTTTCAGCGGCGAGAAGGTTGCCCTTCTTCTTGATCTTGCGACCATTGTCTTTCGGAGCACGGCCCCGAACTGGCTTCTTTGAAGTGCTATTTCCCATGATTGCTTCCTTGTGTCGATATGTGAGTTGCGAATGAAATGTTTATAAAAGCGGAAAACCGCAGGTCAGAATGGCTCTTCGTCGCCGTATTGCGAATCGTTGCCGGCATTCGATGCAGGCGCGGAGCTTGCTCCACGAGGAACTTGACGAGGTGCTGAACCGCCTTCACCGCCACCTTTTGGTGGTGTGCGCTCAACGCTGACGGTGGCCCAACGCAAGGTCGGCCCAACTTCATCAGCAACAATGTCAACCGAGGTCCGCTTGCCGCCCTCTTTGGCTTCATATTCGCGGACATCGAGGCGACCGGATACCAAAACTCTGGTCCCTTTGGTGAGCGACGCAGCGATGTTTTCGGCGAGTTGATCCCATGCCACAACATTCATAAAGGTGGTGGCTTCTTGCCATTCACCATTGAGCTGATAGCGACGGTTGACGGCGATACCCACTGTGCACGTGGCCTTACCCGATTGGGTGTAGCGAAGTTCGGGATCGCGGGTCAGGTTTCCGACGACTGTGATGTTGTTAGATGTCATGTTTTCCTCCTAGAAGTTTTGAAAGAACAGGTCCGAAGACAAGGCTCAAGCTGCGACGAGGCCGCGGCGGGCCGCTTCACCGTCGGGGAGACGCATCAACTTGTGCCGAAGGACGTCATCGGCGATGCGCATTGCTCGCTCAAGTTCGTCGAGAGCTCCACCTGGAGCGAGAACATTAAGAATGGCGTAATAGCCATCTTCCTTTTTGTTGATTGGGTACGCCAAACGACGCTTGCCCCAGAAATCAACCTTGCCGTGGACGGATCCACCAGCGGCCACGACATCTTTGGAGATGTTGGCAATCCACTGTTGCGCGACGACATCATCTACTGATCCGTCGATAATGACCATTAACTCGTATGCACGCATCATAAGCGTGTGACTCCCTTCGGACACGATGACGGCGTTTCCGGCATCGGGGCCCCTGCTTGGGGCAGGGTATTTACTGACATCGGGAGTGTATCGGGAGAAA
>CAMAYS010000114.1:0-6916 GCA_945862545.1 Bifidobacterium breve
TTTCTTCGGTCGTGCAAACTGTTCACAACGGCGATGCTTGGGTTGGAGCCTCGGCCAATGAAGCCACGGGGCGTTGGGCAATCAGCGAAAGAATGCGTCGGGCTAATGGCGATTCAGGGATTTTGCTCGCTCATTACGATGATGCATACTCCAAGGTGAACGGCCAATGGTTGTTCACGCGTCGCTTCTTGCAGGTTCACTACGGCGGCCCTGCCGATCTCTCGGCGAACTTCACGAATGACAAAGAACAGTTGCTCGCTCGTGGCGTTGCTGCTGACGTCTAAGACCGAATAGTTTCTACTTATGCCCGCTTTCGCATCCGACCTCGCTCGCCTTCGACCAGACGAGATTGCAGTTCGTGATCCCAACCAGTCTTTTACTTGGGCACAAGTTGGAGAAATCTTGAACCGTGTTGCCAATCGGGTGTTGGCGGCCGATTTGGGGGAGCGTCGACGGGTTGCTGTCTTCGCTGAGAACGCTGCAGAGACGGCCTTGGCACATCTTGGTTGTTTGCTCGGAAGTGCCTCAACGGTGCCAGTCAACTTTCATCTCACGGCTGAGGAGGCGGCATACATTCTGGTTGATTCGGATTCGCGGATCGTTTTCGTTGGCCCTGAAACGTTAGAGCGTGGCATTGAGGCGGCGCGCTTGGCCCGTCAGCAGGGTCTGCTCATCGACATCGTGGGCTGGGATGTCAGTCATCAAGAGGTCACTGATTGGCACACTTGGTTGGCAGCAGGGGACCCTAGTGACCCTTCGCTTGAGGTCGTGCCACGCGCCAACTTGCTCTATACCTCTGGTACAACCGGTCTTCCCAAAGGAACCGAACTTCCCCCAACCATGTTCGCTGGTGGCGCAACTATGGCGGAACATCTTGAGGGAATGAAGATCAACCGCTTCGCTGACTACGGCACTCACCTTGTGGTGGGTCCGATGTATCACACTGGCCCTCTGAATGGAATGCGACTACTCGTGCGTGGAGTGCCGATGGTGATCTTGGCGAAGTTTGATGCAGAGAGCACCTTGGCGACGATCCAAGAAAGTAAGACAGAGTCATCAGTCATGGTGCCAACACATTTTGTTCGGCTACTGGCGTTACCCGACGAAATTAAAGCGAAGTACGATGTTTCCTCGATGAAGTTGGTGGCACACACTGGGGCGTCATGTCCAGTTGATGTCAAGCGGGCGATGATTGATTGGTGGGGCCCGATTTTTATTGATGCATATGGAGCTACTGAGGTCGGTACGACTTGTTCGATCTCCAGCGTCGAATGGTTGGCTAATCCTGGTTCGGTAGGTCGCGCCGTGCCACCATTTTCAGTTCTTGTTCTCAATGATGATGGTGATGAAGTTGCTGCGAATATTGAAGGTCGATTGTTTTTCAAAGATGCAACTGGGCGCGGCGTTATCTACCCAAATGATGCAGAAAAAACAAAAGCCGCAAATATCTCTCCGGGAGTTTTCACACTCGGTGAAATTGGATATGTAAATGAGGCGGGTTACGTCTACATCACCGATCGTTTCAGTGACATGGTTGTTTCTGGTGGAGTCAATATCTACCCAGCCGAAGCGGAGCAGGTTCTTGTTCAGCATCCGGGTTTATTGGACGTGGCTTGCATCGGGGTGCCTCATAACGAAATGGGGGAGGAGCTGAAGGCCTTGGCGATTCCTCGTGATGTGAAGAATCCACCGGATGCGAGAGAAGTATTGGCTTTCTGCCGAGAGCGCTTGAGTCATTTCAAATGTCCGAGGACGATTGAGTTTGTTGATGACCTCGGGCGTAACACGATGGGCAAAATCAATAAGAGAAAACTGCGCGCTCCCTACTGGGAGAAATAAAAGGAGACATATGTCTGAGCCCGTGTTGTTGATTGATCATCCAGCGCCGAAGGTACGGCGTTTCACTTTGAATCGTCCTGAGAAGCGCAACGCCCTGAACGATGATTTGCGCGGGGCTTTGTTTGATGCGCTACGCGATGGTGACAAGGCTCGTGATGTATCGGTGATGATTATTCGCGGTGCAGGGTCGGCATTTTGTGCTGGATACGATTTGGGATCGCCAAACAGTGATGTTGAACGGGCGATTTCGCGTGCCGACGGTTGGTGGTCGCGGCATGTTGTCAATAATTGGTTTGAGATGTGGGATATGAGTACCCCGATCATTGGGCAAGTACACGGGTACTGCTTGGCCGGTGGTACCGAGCTCGCAACAGCGTGCGACCTTGTGTATGTCGCAGAGGATGCCAAGATTGGATATCCGCCAGTTCGCTTGATGTCGCCGCCTGATATGCAATGGCAAACCTGGATGATGGGTTTGCGTCAGGGAATGGAAGCTTTATTAACAGGTGACTCCATGAGTGGGGTGGATGCCGTGACTCATGGTTTTGCTAACCGAGCACATCCAGCCAACGAACTCGATGGGGCAGTACTCGCAATGGCCGAACGTATTGCCAAGATTCCTGCCGATTTGTTGGCGTTGAATAAGCGGGCTGCGCACAGAGCGATGGATGTCATGGGAATACGTGCAGGTATTCGAGCCACCGCCGAGATCCAAGCGTTGGGATTCCATCAGAAATCTTCCATGGAGTACATGCAATCTTTTGTCACTAAGGGTGTCACGGCCGCATTGAGTGAGCGTGACGCTGCCTTTGGCGATTACCGCGAGGAAAACAAGGAAATCTGAGATTTTCGTTCAAAGAATGGTAGTTCTGGCTACTTTGTGGCAATATTGTGGGCTGTTAGTGAAGAATTCACTTCGGCTTAACAAGGAGTATCTCATGAAAAGGAAGCAACAAGTTCTTATTGCGGGACTTGCAGCGCTGGGTCTTTTGGCCGGCGCATGCAGCAGCGATAGCGAGAGTTCAGTCACTGAGGCACCAGTCGTCACTGATGCACCAACCGTCACTGACGCACCAGTGGTGACTGAACCAAATGCCGATGGCGATTTGGTTCAGTGGGCGCTTGATTACACAGAGGGCACTGCCGGCATGGCCAGTGGTGACTCAATCAAGATCGGTTACGTCAACCAAGAGGATTATTTCCCAGAAAACACAATCGGCATCAACGCCGCAGTTGAGTTCATTAACAATGAACTCGGAGGCGCCGCTGGCCGTCCACTCGAAATCGTGCCGTGCAGCATTGCCGTCGCAGAAGATGGCGCAAAGTGTGGCACCGAGTTTGCTAACAATGCCGATATTGCTGTGGTTGTGACCGGAACGATTTTGGTGGGTAATAAGGAACTTTACGATGCCTTGAATACCAAGAAGCCAGTGATCGTCGGCAACGGTGTTACAGCTGACGACTTCACAACCCCTGCGGGCCAAGCCTTTACTGCTGGTTCACCTGGAGTGGTTGCGGGAATGGCAGGGTTTGTTGTGAGCCAACTCGGCGATGTCAAGAATGTTGCCATCATCGCTGCCAATAACGCTGCAGGACAGGCTGGTGCCGATCTTTTGTTCAAGCCTGCTATTGAAAAAGCAGGAATCGCTTACACCTTTGTCGGTGTTGATGACACAGCCACCGCTGCTGACGTCGCATCCGCAATGACTGCCGTAGGCGCTGAGGCTGCCGACGTAGTCGTACTCATCGTGACGCTCCAGCAGTGCATCAATGTCTATGATGCCAGCAAAGCGCTGGGTATCGACCCAGTTATCGTTGCCACTGGACTGTGCTTTGGCACACCGATGTCAGATCACCTAGCAGAAGTCGGTGATGGTGGTACCGTCCCGAATAACTGGTATTTCGGTGGATACGGATACAGCTATTTCCAACCGGACTACGAAAGTGGCATGCAGACTTACCTGAACAAAGTGCAGCAGTATGGTGTGCCAGCTCCTGGTGCAGCAAACCTTGAATACACCGGTTTTGCTGGACCGTCATTTGCGAACATGATGACTCTCACCAAGTTCCTCAATCAACTCGGTCCTGATGCTTTGGATTACGCCGGTATTGACGGCAAAATTCGTGGCTTCAAGGGGCCAATGATGATTCAGGCTGGTCCTTTGGATTGTGGCAAGCAAGTTATTCTTGGCTTACCGATATTCATCTCGGTCTGTGGATCGCAAATGGGAATCCAGCAGTACAAAGATGGTGAGTGGCTGAGCATTGCCGACGCCCTCAACGGCAAGCCCATTGACGCTACCAAAGTCTGATTTCTAGGCGAGTCAAAACTTTGTGAATATTAGAAAATGGTTGTCGGAGCGTCTCAAATCGGGGCGCTCCGATAAACCGTCTCCCGAGACTGTTAGTCCTGTTCCGCAACTGACGCGAAACCTTCGAGCAGCCTTCTTGATTGTTTCGGCAGCAGTTGTTCTTTGGGCGATCATTGATCCTGAGACTCGGACAAATTTTGTATCTGGGTCGGGTATCGCCCAGGGGGCTTTGATAGCAGCGATCGCCCTTGGAGTAGTTCTCACTTACCGTGGATCAGGGATCGTCAATTTCGCAAATAGTGCGGTTGCAATGTACGTCGCGTATTTCTATGCGGTACTTCGTAGGGACGGAGATTTGTTCCTTCCTCCGTTACCCAATCCACTAGCCCCTATTGAGGGCGTCCTCCATCTATTCCAAGAAAAGGGGGCATGGACCGATCTTCCAGATTGGCCAACGCGAATCAGCCTCGGCAATGAGGTCAGCTTTTGGCCGGCATTGCTGATATCTCTTGTCTTCGCCATGCTATTTGGGCTGGTGTTGCATCTCTTGATTTTTCAGCCGTTGCGACATAGCCCTCCGTTAGCAAAAGTTGTGGCCTCCATTGGGCTGTTTATTCTCCTTCCTGCAGTCATTATTCGAAGGTTCACTATTCAACCCTTTGCCGTGAGGTCCATGCCCTTCTACAAACAAGATGCTGCTCCCTTGAAACTTCCATTCGGAATTTCAATCGGTGCAGATGCTTTGACTATCGCAATATTAGTTTTAGTTTTTACCTTCGCACTCTGGTTTTTCTTCCAAAAGTCGCGATTCGGCCTCTCCACCAGGGCTGCCAGCGAAAATGAAAAAGGAGCAGTTCTCTTAGGCTTTTCACCAGAGTTTTTAGGCGCGGCGAACTGGGTTTTGTCGACACTGATTACTGGACTGCTAGGTATTTTTGCGGCGACGATTCAAAGGTCTGTTGACCCAGGCGTTCTTCCAGCATTGATTATTCCTGCGCTAACTGCAGCGTTGGTTGGTGGTTTTACGTCGTTCGGTTGGACCACTTTTGCCTCATTGCTTTTAGGTATGCAGTTTGGTCTCATCAAGTATTTGGAGATCAACCATGATTGGTTCTTTAAATCCGGTGGAACACCCTTGCCTGGGGGAGAACGACTGATTCCTCTTCTAGTGATTGTGGTGGTCCTCTATTTGCGGGGAAAAAGTTTGCCAGTACGCGGCTCGCTCAGTGCTGGACGCTTGCCCTTTTCCCCAACCCCGTCTGAGTCGTCAAGGCGCTATCTGGCCCCAGTTTCTATTTTCGCCGTAGCGATATTGGCACTGTTTGTTTTAACTCCGTCCTTCCGCCTAGCGCTCTCAAATTCGCTCGTGGGCGTCATTCTTTGTTTGTCGATCGTCGTTGTGACGGGTTATGTCGGCCAGATTTCTCTGGCGCAGATGTCATTCGCGGGAATCTCCGCATTCCTGGTTTCCAAAATGACGGTTGAAGCACCCATACGACTGCCAGTTTTCTTCACCGACTATCACATCACCGTGATTCCCCACATGCCCTTCCCTTTTCCGATTTTAATCGGCGGATTTGTAGCCATGGCGGTTGGCATGATTGTTGCAATACCGGCGTTAAGGGTGCGCGGCGTCAACTTGGCCATAGTGACCTTGGCATTCGCAGTGGCAGTCGACAGAGTTTTGTTCGCCAACAAATCCATTAATGGTGGCTTCATTGGCGCCAAAGTTGATACGCCGAATCTCATCGTGGGAGCTCGCGATGTGCAGTACGACTTCTTAGGTCTCACAGCAGGAGATGGCTTGCAGCCCAATCCACTGACGGCTATTTTTTGTTTGATCCTTGTCGTCATCCTGTGTTACATGGTTGCCAACCTGCGGATATCTGCCACAGGCCGGAGTATGTTGGCGACGCGAAATAATGAACGCGCCGCGGCAGCGGCTGGAGTCAATGTCGCGGGAGTTAAGATGCTGGCATTCGCTATCTCGGCGTTTATCGCTGGAGTAGGCGGAGCCCTTATCGCATATCGTTCAGGTGGAGTGACGACGGACAAATTCACCTTCCTGCAATCGTTGACCTTCATGGCTTTTGCTTACATCGGGGGAATTTCCAGTGTGTCTGGAGCGATCGCCGGCGGAATGCTGGTTTCCGGCGGCATCTTTTTCACCTTCTTGTCCAACATCTTGCATGTGCCCAGTGAGTTCACTTTGATTTTGGGTGGCCTGGGACTTATTCTCGCCTCAATTCAGAATCCCGAAGGACTTTCTGGGAGTCTTCGTCAACGGAAATTGCGTATCTCTCAGATCTTGACTGCAAGAAATCGTGGCAGTGATGAACTAGTGTCCCCTGTGGGGAAAGAAGTGGGGGTTGACAGTTGAATCTTTTAACAACAGCAGGAATGTCAGTGACGTTCGGTGGACTGCGAGCAGTTAACAATGTTGACATCGCCGTCGAACAAGGAAAACTTGTCGGATTGATTGGCCCCAACGGTGCCGGCAAGACGACCTTCATCGACGGCATCACGGGATTCGTTCCGACCACAGGTCGCATTGAATTTAAAGGGCAGGAAATCAATTCCTTGCCCGTGCACAGTCGTGCGCGATTGGGCCTCGGTCGAACATGGCAATCCCTCGAACTTTTTGATGATCTCACCATTGAAGAAAATATTCAGGTCGCTGCCGAGCGTCAAACAGCGAAAAGTTTTTTGACAGATCTCGTTCGTCCTGGTCGTAAGCGCGACCATAGTGGCGCCGATTTTGCTTT
>CAMAYS010000115.1:0-6877 GCA_945862545.1 Bifidobacterium breve
CCAGGCGGAGTAGCGATGATGGTCGACACCTTGACGAATAATCGCAACCGTACCGGTGCCGATGTGCGCAATATTTTTTCAAAACTTGGTGGCGCTATGGCAGAACCAGGCGCTGTTGGCTGGCAGTTCAGTCGACGAGGAGTCATTTACGTTGCAGGGGTCGCTCCAGAAGACGAAATTATGATGGCGGCTCTTGAGGCTGGAGCAGATGACATCAGTCGTGACGGCGAATCGTGGCGAATTCTCAGTGAACCAAATGTTGTTTACGAAGTGAAAACTGCCTTAGAAGCCGCAGGCATTGAAGTTCTCTCCGCAGAATCAACAATGGTTTCATCAAACACCATCGCTGTCACCGACGCCGACACTGCTGCCAAAATCATCAGAGTTGTTGAAGCGCTCGAAGAAAACGATGATGTTCAAGACGTGTATGCGAATTTTGATATCAGTGACGAAATAATGGAATCAATCAGTTGAGAGAGTTACTGCGAATCAATTTGTGTTCCGATACACGGACCTTCGCCACATACGTTCTGCAATCCTCCCGATAAGAGATAGCCCAGCGCTTGAACAAGTACAAGTGCTTCATCACTTCCAGCGCCGTGTGGGTCAAGGCCGAATTCGGGCTCGCTGGGCGGCTGGGGTCCGATCGGTGGAGCGGGTGTTCCATAGTCCCACATGACTAACGCTGTTCCTGAATAGGGATAAGTGATTGGCTCAATACCCCACAAAGGCACAACATCGGAACTCCGACCATCCTGTAAGGCCGGGGAGTGGACCTTTGCACCTACCGTGCGCGCCAATACTTCAGTCGATATGTTCGCTACTTGATGATCCCCGAAGGCTCCGACTAAAAGCAGATCTTTAGCCTCGAAACCTTCATACGGGTTCGAGGAAAGACGCTGGGCATATCCACCATTCTCTCCTCTGTCCCACAACAATTGAACTAACGCAAGGCCCATGAGGCGGTCTTCGGTTTTTGTATATGCCGCCTCGTATGCGACCTGGAATTGTGGCCAATCGCTTGATCTAGGCAGGAGCAGTGAGTAGTTCATGCCGGGCACACCAAGCACGGCGCGCTTCCATTCCGTTGAGATCGCTGATGCGGCGCCTCCGAGAATGCCTCCTTGGCTGTTACCAACAAAAACCGTGGAATCCTGAGCAATAATTGGCGATCCATCAGCATTTTGAAACGCAGGATCGGTCACGAAACCATCGGCACTATTGGTCAGTCGCCCAAGTAATTGAAATGCAATGAGACCCTGCAGCATTCGATCTGCCTGTTCATTGAAACGACTCATATCAGCCAAAATCTCTGCGAGATTGACAATATCTTCACTTGCCATGCCCAACCAATCAACCGCACAACCTGTGATGAGACCCTGCCCCGCAAACGTGCCGAAGAAATCCACTTGACCGCGATCACCCAAGAGTCCGTGACCGTATAACAGTGCCGGCACGGGAGCCGTGACTTGGTCGGGAACGACGCATCGAAAGGCGGCAGAATACTTGGGGAACTCCTCGTTGATCATCGGATTTCCGGCTTCGTCAAATAAAAGATGACCACCAGGCGATCCGTCATTAGATAAAAAGTTCGGAATGTCAAAAGTTCCTTCGACGGTTCGCACAGAACCTTCAGTCACCGAGTCAACCTTGAACGAAGGGACGCCTTCCCCAATTTGCTCATAGGCAATAGCACGTTCGTACAGAAGACGACCCGCTAAAGATTGTTCACTGGCGATTGTGAAGGACCATTGCGATGTCGCGAGAGGTACTTCAACTCCGCCGGTTCCGGTCAGGAGTGACCCAATAGTGATCTCGTACGTGTGCCCTTCAAGAAATGCTGTCGCCGGACGCAAGGTGACCAATTGAGATTGAACATCCAACTCTCCCCAAAATGGCCACTTCACTTGTGTCTGCTGATCAACAATCTTGATTGGGTTCGAATCCTCCAAAGAGCGCCCAATATCAGTTGAATCGCCTACACCGCTTCCCAGTAAATCAACACCTGGTGCCTCAAAGACAATCACCGAGTTGGGCGAGAATCCATCGGCACGATTTTGGTCTGTGACATCCATAGCAACGCCATCGATATTCATCGGCACTGCGTTGGATGGAATCGATAAACGTAATCCAGTCATCGTTGTCGAGTCCGCCACAGTGAGTCGATTACTCGGCCACGGGAGCAAGCAGGCTAAGACACCCGGTTCTGAGCAAGTGGGAACAATCTTGGTGGGGACGGAGGTCGAGTCTTGGGGAGTGGTCGTGGAGTCAACAGATTGTGAGTTCTTCCCACCGCCGCAACTGGCAATCACCACAGCCAGGGCGATCCCGCAAAACAGGGTGTGTTTGCGCCAAACAGGCACTTCTGGTCTGGCACTTACTGAGATATCACGGAGACTCATACCCTAGGTTCTCACATTCATGCATGGTGTCGTAGCAATCGGTTAGGATCGTACGCATGTTCGTATCCACCCCGGTCTCTGAGCGCCCGAGTCAGGTCCATCGGGTGCTTGGGATTGACCCAGGTTTGACCCGTTGTGGTTATGCAGTGATTGATTCCTCAGGTCCTCAATCGTTACATTGCGTCTCCATGGGGGTACTGCGAACTCCTGCGACGTCGCCGCTCCCTGAGCGCTTAGCGAGTTTGCACGCCGATTTGGCCCTACTTCTGAGTGAGTTTTGCCCACAGACCGTGGTCATTGAGCAACTTTTCTTTCAAGTCAATGTTCGCACCGCCATGAGTGTCGGCCAAGCTAGTGGTCTGGCCCTTGCTTTAGCCTCACTGGCCGGCTGCGACGTCATGCAATACACCCCAAACCAAGTCAAGCAAACAGTCACAGGTTGGGGAGGGGCAGACAAAATTCAGGTTCAAAAAATGGTTCAGATGCGCTTGGGGCTTAACTCCTTGCCACAGCCAGCAGACGCAGCTGATGCGGCTGCTCTAGCTCTTTGCCACCTAGCGGTGGCGCCTATGCACCAAAAGCTCATCGCTGCGGGTGCAGAGACTATTCATGGTCGGGTTCGAAGCAGGAAGACGGCCTGAGATGATCGGCTCTTTGCGCGGTTCGGTTTTAGAACGTCACACCGAGGGATCGGTATTAATTGAGGTAGCAGGAGTGGGCTATTCGGTGACCGTGATTCCTCGCACTTTGGCAGAACTAGAGCCAACCTCACCAGTGTTCTTGTTTATTTATCATCACATTCGCGAGGATGCCCAAACTCTCTTTGGTTTTCTTACGAGGGACGAGAAGTCAACTTTTCAAACGCTTATTGGAACTCACGGTGTTGGTCCATCTCTAGCAATGGCAATTCTTGGAACTTTGGCGCCAAGTGCACTTTTTGAGGTGGTAGCGAGTGGAGATCTTGCGGCACTCACTCTTGTGCCCGGTGTCGGTAAGAAAACTGCTGAACGTTTGCTGATTGAACTAAAGAATCGTTTATCACTGCCTCTCTTGCATGATTCTCAAACTGGTCACTTAGGTCGTTCGTCAGTTGTCTCTGATGTGCGCGAGGCGTTGCTTGGTCTTGGTTACACCGAGGGCGAGATTCGTGAGGTTTTGCGCGAACTGCCTGCACAAGAAAGTGCCGAAACCCTTCTGCGGGATGCTTTACGAATGTTAGGAGTTCGTCGTGCGGGATGAGTTTCTCGATCCACAGGTCAACGATGTTGTTGAAGAGTCAGATGAATCTGGTTTACGCCCAAAACATCTTGAGGAATTCATTGGACAGCGGGAACTTAAAGAAAAACTCAATATTGTTCTTGAAGCAGCCCGTAAACGTGGCGAGGCCGCCGATCATCTTCTCTTCGCAGGTCCTCCGGGACTTGGCAAGACCACCTTGTCGGGAATCATCGCTGCGGAAATGGGAGTTCGCCTGCACATCACGTCTGGACCCGCTCTGGAGCGGGCTGGTGACCTGGCAGCAATATTGACCAAACTTGAACCCTCAGACGTTTTATTCATTGACGAAATTCACCGCTTGAGCCGCGTCGTGGAAGAGATCCTCTATCCAGCGATGGAAGATTTCAAACTAGACATCGTTGTCGGTAAAGGACCGGCCGCATCGAGCATTCGTTTGGCGCTACCGAAATTCACATTGGTCGGTGCTACAACGCGAACCGGAATGATCACTGGACCATTACGTGATCGTTTCGGTCTTGTGGCGCGTCTCGATTATTACGATGACAATGAACTTGACGCCATCGTCCGACGGGCTGCGGGAATTCTCCATGTGACTATTGATGATGACGGGACCCGACTCATCGCCACTCGCAGTCGCGGTACTCCGCGTATCGCCAACAGGCTGCTACGACGAGTCCGTGACTTCGCCGAGGTACGCAGCGATGGCAAGATTAACGGTGCGATCGCCGATGAAGGCCTTGCGGTCTTCGGCGTTGACAATTGCGGACTTGACAAAGTTGACCGTGCAATTTTGACGTCGCTGTGCAAACAGTTCAACGGGGGACCAGTCGGACTATCTACATTGGCAATCGGTATCGGTGAGCAACCAGAAACGCTTGAAGATGTCTATGAACCATTTCTCATTCAAAAGGGTTTCATAGCTCGAACCCCACGGGGTCGGGTGGCGATGCCAGTCGCTTGGGAGCATCTCGGATTAACTGCTCCCACCCAGTCACCTGGTTTGTTTTCCTAAAGTTGGGCCATGAAGCTTTCAGATTTTGATTACGAACTTCCCATCGATCGCATCGCCCAGATACCGAGTGAACCTCGAGATAGTGCGCGCCTCCTTGTTGACTGTGGCCGAAGTTCTGGCTCACTCAATGTTGAACATCGCAAGGTGCATGATCTACCCAACTATCTGCAAGCCGGTGACTTGTTGGTTGTTAATGACACCAGAGTCATCCCTGGCAGATTGCATCTGCAACGCTCAAGCGGAGGAGCCGTTGAGGTACTGCTGCTCGATCCTGTGAATCCCTCATCAACACGTTGGACTGCCCTTGTGCGCCCTGGAGGACGATTAAAGGAGGGTGAAGTCCTGCATCATGCACAGTCTGGAACTGAAGTGATTTTTCATGGAAGAGCAGAAGATTCAGAATCTTTCATTGTTGAATTATGTTTTACTGGCGACATTTTGGACTTACTTAACAAAATCGGCCACATTCCATTACCGCCGTATATCACCAGCGCCTTGTCTTCGAGCGATCGTTACCAAACCATTTACTCTCGCCGCCCCGCTTCAGCCGCAGCCCCAACGGCAGGATTACATTTCACAGCAGAACTTTTGCAGACGCTCTCTGATAATGGTATCCAAATTGCACATGTTGAACTTGTGGTTGGTTTAGACACATTTCAACCAATCCAAGTGGAAAATCCCCTAGACCACAAAATGCATACAGAGTTTTATTCAGTCTCAGAGCAAGTGATGGAACAAGTTGACAAGGCCGAGAGAGTCATCGCCGTTGGGACCACAGCGGTACGATCCTTGGAGAGTGCTATCGCTCGCGATGAATTGTCGGGCCGCACCGATCTTTTTATTCACCGTGGCTTTGATTGGCAAGCGGTGGACATGATGATGACCAACTTTCATCTCCCACGCACCACCTTATTGCTGATGATTGACGCCTTTATTGGTGATCGGTGGCGAGATATATATGCAACGGCCTTGGAATCTGGATACCGTTTCCTTTCCTTGGGTGACGCAATGTTGCTCAACCGCCACGCAACTGAAGGTTCCTAATGCATCCCGTTACCTTAGATATCACGGCCACCGATGGCGCCGCACGCACAGGTGTCGCGACGACGGCCAATGGCTCATACAGGTTTCCGTGCTTTATGCCCGTTGGAACTCGAGGAGCAATCAAGTATCTCAGTGCCAGCGATTACGAAGCCCTAGGAGCGGAAATTGTTCTTGGTAATACATACCATCTCATGCTGCGTCCTGGCGCTGAAACGATTGCTCATTTCGGAGGGCTTGGAAAATTCGCTGGCTGGAAAGGTTTGACACTCACAGACTCAGGCGGCTTTCAAGTTTTTTCCTTGGATCCCAAAGTGGATGACGACGGAGTCACATTCCGTTCGACATACGACGGAAGTTTTCATCGCTTCACGCCAGAATCGGCCGTGGCTACTCAAGAACTACTGGGCGCAGATATCCAGATGGTGCTAGATGTGTGCGCACCCCTTCCTTCACCACCGTCAGTTCTTCGCTTAGCGCTTGAAAGAACTTCTGCATGGGCTCAACGCGCCCATGCAGTACATCAGCGAAGTGATCAAGCACTGTTCGGCATCGTGCAAGGAGGCACAGACCTAGTGATGCGTGCCGAAAGTGCTCAACGAACAGTGAGTGTCACAAGCGGTGATGTCAGCGGTTTCGATGGCTATGGCGTTGGAGGACTCTCAGTCGGAGAAACTCGCCAAGAAATGTTGCCGGCTTTGGCTGCTGCCCTTGAACATCTCCCAACGCACCGACCGCGCTATCTGATGGGTGTCGGAGATCCAGCTTCTTTGGTGGAGGCCGTTGGACTCGGGGTTGATCAGTTTGATTGTGTGATGCAAACAAGAATCGGTCGCCATGGAACTGCCTTCACTAAGGATGGAAGATTACACATCAAGAATGCCGCCCATGTGCTTGATGATCGTCCTCTCGATGACTCCTGTCCCTGTGATGTCTGCAGCCGCCATAGCAGGGGATACCTGCGTCATCTTTTCCAAGTCAATGAGCCCACAGCCGCTCGTCTGCTCAGCCTGCACAACATTGCTTGGACTTTGGACCTCATGAAACAGATGCGAGACGCAATTTCAGCAGGCAAATTCGCATCATTGAGGCACGAAGTACTCAAAGTATGGGGCTAAACGCCATTCTGTGGGCGCTCTCGCCTGTGGAGTGCCACAAAACGAGGCTCGCCCACTAGGATTTG
>CAMAYS010000116.1:0-6813 GCA_945862545.1 Bifidobacterium breve
TTGCGGGCTTCAATATCAAAAATGTCGGCCGACTTGGTGATCGCCCAGAACGAATTAAAGCCGAGTCCGTAACTCTCCACCCAATGCACCGGATCTTGCTCACGCAACATCGCACACGCACGATGAAAGTACTCTTCGTCGGCATACGCAGATGGGTCGACAAATACATATCCCGCTTCTTCGACATTGGCTGGTTGACGATCCGACATTTTGCCCCCTAAATAGTCCCTGACCCATTTTGCCCGATATGAACAGCCAAACTGGCAGTGACCTGATCTGCACGAATCCAGGCTCTCATCGTCTAAGGTTTCTGATGACCCGTCAGAAACCACGAACAGGGGGGGGAATATGCAATCGGACACCGCTCACGCAGACATCGTTGCCACCAAAGATCCAAGCGCCTATATCACCAAGGATCGTCAAACCCTGAGAGGTAAACGTGTCGGACCTATTCTTCATCTTGCCGACGAGCGGGCTCGCCTCGCCCAATTGACATGGAACCACTTTGGCATCAAACGCCTGGGCGCCACCATCGGCGCCGAGATCAGCGGAGTCAATCTCACGACCGACCTCCCCCAGCCGATCATCGACGACATCCGTCGGGCTCTTCACGAATTCAAGGTCATATTCTTTCGTGACCAACCATTGACATCACAACAGCACGTCAACTTTGCCGCTCGTTTCGGCGAATTGGAAATTCACCCTTTCATCCCTTCCAATACTGGCCAGCCAGAACTTGTCCGTTTTGAGAAGTCATTTGATGTCAAGGGCTACGAGAACACGTGGCACCAAGATGTGACGTGGAGAGAATGTCCTAGCCTCGGCGCCGTTCTTCACGCAATTCAAGTTCCAGAATCAGGTGGCGACACATTGTTCTGCGATATGTACGCCGCCTATGACGGTCTGACCGACGAACAACGAGAATTTGTCGATTCTCATGACGCCGAACACGATTTCGTGCAGTCATTTGGTCGTCAAGTTGCGCCCGATCAGATGCAAGCGATGCGCGAGAAATACCCAGTCGTCATTCATCCATTAGCCCCGACCCATGCCGTCACCGGTCGCAAGTACTTATATTGCAATCCCGTGTTTCTCAGCCGAATCATCGGAGTTGACGAGGCCGAAAGTGATCGCTGGCTCACTGAACTGTGGCGCGAAAGTGACAACGTTGAGTATCAATGCCGCTTTCACTGGGAACCCGACTCCATTGCGTTTTGGGATAACCGGGCATGCCAGCATTACGCCAGCAGCGACTATTGGCCAGAGATCCGCATCATGGAGCGCGCCAGCATCGTTGGCGGTCGCCCCACTCGCTAGTTTCGTCATATGGAATCTGAAGACACGTCGCCAACCGATGTAGTGCCAGTACACGACTTCACAGTCGCTCTTGGTGGTGGACGCGGACCCGCAGGTCATCCGACGCGACCCGAGATTCAACTTCTGTCACCAGACTTCTACGCCAACTTTGACGAACTCACCGAATGGATGCGCCAAGAAGCACCTTTGTACTGGGATGACAGCACTGGCATCTGGGGTGCCGCAAGCCACGAACTTGTCTCAATGATGAGTCGAGAGTGGCATACCTTTTGCTCAAGCAAGGGTTCACGCCCCGAAAGTTCGGTCCCGTCGATGATCAACTTTGACGCACCCGAACACACCAAGCGTCGTCGCCTAGTCGGGAACGGTTTCACACCTCGCCGAGTCGCCGACCACGAACCATATCTACGAGAAAAAGTGACTCAACTGATTGATTCGGTGATTGACAAAGGCTCATGCGACATCGTGGCCGATATTGCGACTCCCCTTCCGATGTACATGATCGGTGAGTTGATGGGACTCCCCGAAGAAGATAACGACACCTTGTTGCACTGGTCAGACATTTTTGCGACTGGTGGCGAAACGATTGCATTGGCCGATGTGCAGATGGCTGTCATTGGCTGGAATGACTACATCATGAAAAAGGTCAATGAGCGGCGTGGCAAAGATGGCCAAGACCTCGTGAGTTTGATCGTCAACGCCGAATGGGAAGGCGAAAGTCTTTCCGATGTTGACATCATGTTTGAAACGATGTTGGTTCTTGTGGGTGGAGACGAAACAACTCGTCACGTGATTTCTGCCGGGACCGCGGCTCTTCTGCAGAACCCAGATCAACTTGCATTGTTGAAAAGTGATATGTCATTGCTGCCAAGTGCCATTGAAGAGATGTTGCGCTGGGCATCGCCGATTCGCAACATGAATCGCACAGCGACAAAAGATGTCATCGTCAACGGAATGCAGATTCGAGAGAATGATCGCGTCTTATTGCTCTACCCGTCAGCCAACCGCGACGCCAAAGTGTTCGACAACCCCCACAGTTTCGATATCACCCGTACACCCAATGATCACGTGGCTTTTGGGGCCTACGGACGTCATCACTGTCTCGGCGCACCATTGGCGCGGCTTGAACTGAAGATTCTTTTCGAAGAAATGCTCAACCGTTTTGACAACCTGCAATTCGCTACAGATCAACCATTAATCTCACGGCGGGGAAACTTCGTTCTTGGATTGAATGAAGTACCCGTGACCTTCACTGCCAAATAACTATTGATTCAACAGTTTGTTCATTCGGTCAACAGTGATCTTGGCGACAACGGTCATTGAGTTTCCGCCCCGTTCACGCACAGGAACCGCAGGAATTTCATCAGACCAAATCATGGTCAGGTCTTTCCATGTACGACCGTCGCCAACAATGGCTCCTTCAACAGCAAGACGCACTTGCGTTGAGGAGGGCACTCCAGTCTGAGGTACCGCAGTCAGTTCGAACGTGCAATATGTTGAACGAGTGATCGTTTCCTGCTCGCCCTGCGGCAGAGTGCCCATCACGATCGTGTACAACATGCCTGCTTCTTTGTGCACATGCTTCTCTTTGAAATCGGGACGGTTCTGCATCTCCATGAATGACGAGCGACTGGCGTACTTGACGATTGCCATCCGATCCCATTCCTCGGGACTGCTCTGCGCCACGACATCGCCCATGAACGCCACATGCGCTCCGATACGCGTCAACACATCGGTCGGGTTATACAGATTGTCGGCTTCAACGCCAGAGATCCCCTCCGGCGCAGAACTATCAGCGTCCTTGACCCCTTCGTAACCAGCGACATCGCGATACTTCATAAAGTTCACCATGTAGATCGAACCATCATTGTCAGGAGTCCTGGTCATCAAGTCATTGGCATAGTCAAAGTCAATTTTTCCGTAGCGCATACGGCAAACATAGCAAACCCTGCCCATCTTGTGACACATAAGGTGACAGAAAAGTCCCAGCGGTGCTACGGTGCTTCTAACTTCAAGGAGATCCCGTGTCGAACCAATTGATTCTTGACTCATTACACCGTCGCATGGCAGCGCTTTTCAGCTTGTATGAAGATGCCCTCTCAACGATGGACCTTTCACACGTCAATCATTTTGAGCGAGAAGGGGTCTTGCCCATAGCTTTCTCGCTGTTTCATTACGCCAACATGCATGATGCCTCATTCATGATGCTTAGCGGACAGTTGCCCATTTGGAATGACGAGTGGCAGGAGCGCGTCGGCGTGGCAATCAATGATCATGGCAAACACCGCACCGTCGGTGAAATGGAACATCAAAGAATTGGTGACCTTGCAGCATTCACTGAGTACATGCGTGCGGTGTATGCGCGCACCTTGTCATGGCTTGAATCGCTCGACCCATCTGAATTGGAACGAGTCATCATCACCCGACCGTTTCCACCACAGGTCGCTTCAACCTTCAGCGCTCGCGTCGCAGGACCTGACGGTCTGACAGTGCTTGACGGCATTGAGTGCTGGCTATACCAGCATGGTCTGCGCCACATGGGTGAAATTGAGCTCTCGCGCGGACTCGTCGGTCTTGGTGGGATGACCTCGTAACAGGGTCTTTCCCCATCACAACTCACCGCCTATGCTCCTGTGTGGGGAGGTGACGCCATGGGGGGCACACCGATAGTTCTAGGGGATATTAATAAGGCTTGGTTGAGCGATGTCCTGGGAGCTCGAGTCACCGACCTCAGTATGCAAGTCATCGGCGCGGGCGAAGGATTCATGGGCCAACTCGCCCGAGTCTCTCTGCAAGGCGACAATGTGCCAGCAAGTGTGATCGTCAAGTTGCCCACCTCTGATCCGGGTGGACAGATCATGGGCGAGATGATGGGTGTCTGGAAACGCGAGCATCGCTTTTATACAGAACTTGCGTCGCGTATGAAGGGCATCACTCTGGCGACCTGTCTCTACAGCACGGCCGAACCGTATGCCTTGATTCTTGAAGATCTCAGTCCCGCACGCGCAGGTGATCAAGTCGCAGGACCAACGCCAGCGCAGGCGCGTACTGCCATAGATGTTGCAGCCACACTGCACAGCAACTGGTTTGATAAGCCCGAACTCGAGGAATTTGATTGGATGCCACGACTTGATGATCCAATGACAGCATCAATCGGCACGATGTTCCCCATTGGTTGGCCAATTTTTCTTGAGCGCTATCAAGATTCACTTCCCCCACGTGTCTTGGCATGGTGTGAAAAATTTGTCCCAATGATTGAGACTTGGATGAAGACATATTCTGACTGGCCGTGCACTTTGACCCACGGTGATTTCCGCTTAGACAATATGTTTTTCTCAGAGAATGGTTCGATGACACTCATTGACTGGCAACTCTCGATGCGCACTCCAAGCACGACGGACCTGGTGTATTTCCTTGGGACCAATATCCCAACTGCGATGCGCCGAGAGATGCAAGATGAACTGATTATTCGTTACTGCAACGCAATGCGTGACGGAGGCGTACCAGACGAGTGGGCTGATTACGACCGCATTGTTCAGGGTTACGCCGAAGGCATGCTTTTCTATTGCACATCTTTCGCCGCCAGCATCTTGTCTCTCGATCCGGCTAATGAGCGTGGAGCCGCCTTGATGGATTCGCTGGTGCGCCGTGCCTTTTCCGCCGCCGATGATTTAGATGCAGGATCGCGACTCGGTATCTAACCTCTGCTTAGAGCCGCTCAAAACTCATATCAACAGCTGGTAGTCCCGCCGCATTGCCGCGCTTTTCAAACACTGTTTCAATTCGCCACTCGGGTCGTCCGACAGTCGGTGCCGCGAAGAAACCCGAGGATGCAATGATGTCCGATGACTTGCGCCAGTAATCCTCAATATCGGTCGCCAAACGAATGCACCCACCAGGCTTGAGGACCTCTGCAATTTGAGCGACAACCTCGGGTCGCAGCAGACGTCGACTTTGTTCGCGCTGTTTGGGCCATGGATCTGGAAAGAATATCCATACTTCGTCAAGAGATGCCACAGCGATACGTTGCAACAACACCAAGACATCCCCTTCCACGACACGCGTATTCACAAGCGAGAAATTTTCAATCGCTTGCAAGATATTGGCGATGCCACGAGTGTGAATATCAATGGCGATGAGATTGACGTCTGGGTGACTGGGCGCAAACGCAATCGCCAGGTCTCCTCGACCACAACCAATCTCTAGGCAGACTGGATTGTCGTTCGCAAAGACGGCGCTTAGATCTAAAACTGAGCCGTGTTCAGCCACACTCCACGTTGAACGCAGTCGGTCGTACACTCTGGTCAATTCGGGACCTAACTTGCGACGCCGAGGGCGAAAACTGCGTACTAAACGATTTTCCGCATCTCCGTGCAACACCCTCAACACGGTAACGGCAGATTTCTTGTCACGCACGGCGTCAAGCCATACCCAGCAACTAAATTGAAACTGTGAATTCGCGCGACAACCTCCAAGCAAAGGTTCGCTCGATCTTAGAACTCGCAAATCATCCCAGCACTCCCCACGCTGAAGCCGAGAACGCCCTCGCTCATGCATTTCGCTTGATGCAAAAATATGGACTCGACGAGAGCGACGTGTCCGGCAGTGCTGTCTCGGCGGGCGAGATATTCAGCAAGACCTTCACCATTACGGGTCCCTACAGAGTCCGTCGCGGAACATTGCTGTGGACAATGTCTAAAACGCTGAGTTGTCACGCGTATCGCGACATGATGCAACACGGTTCCGGCCAAGTCACGATCGTGGCTTTTGGTACAAGCAACGATTTGCTGTCACTCGGGCTTTTGTTTCAGGCCGCGGAGATGTTGGCAATCCGCTTGCTTCCTGCTGGGGATCGCCGCTTTCGTACCTCATGGTGGCATGGCTACTGCGACGGCATCGCCCGCAAATTAGAAAGCGAACATCGCAAGATTGTCAAAGAAACACCAGGCGCAGGTCTTGTGTTAGTTGAACGCGCAGAACGCGCGCGACGCACCATGACCGACACGGCACCGCATCTTCGTACGAATACCAGTCGTTACAGCACCGATCGACAGGCCTATGGGGCAGGACAAAATGCTGGCACCCAATTCACTGCGGGACGCAACGCGGTGGGTTCAAACCAGCGTGCGATTGGCCCTGGATGACCAGCCCCACCGAAGCCCAGCAGACTTACGCCGTTGAAGATGCTTTTGAGGCCGAGATGCCAACAAAGACTCTGTCGCTCGCCGAGGCCACGAACTGGCTGGCGATCATCGCCGATGACGAAGGAGTAGACTATCCACTCCTCCTGCAAGGCAATCTCTCACGCCGGACCGATGGTGTGGCTTTCAATGACGAATGGTGCATAGCGGTGAGAAAGAAGCAGCCAAGTGAACTGCTCCTACTTCACGAAATGGCTCACCTCGTGTGCGCTAACAAGAATCATGGCCGAGAGTTCCGCACCCAACTAGTCAGGTTTCTGCGCCGCTATGTGTCGCTGCTCCATGCCGCCAGATT
>CAMAYS010000117.1:0-6786 GCA_945862545.1 Bifidobacterium breve
CGGTGGCTAAAGCAATTGAAAAGCAACAGATCGTCGGCGAACGCAATGAAGATATCGACTTGATCGGCATTGCTCAAGATGAACTTGAAGCTGCCGTGCAAGTTTTCTATGTTCGCAAAGGTCGAGTAGTGGGACGCAAAGGCTTCGTCCTTGACAAAGTTGAAGACCTCTCGCAAGCGGGTCTTGTTGATCGGATCATCGAGGCTTTATATGGCGATGAACCCTTATTGGGCATCCCGAAAATGCTTTTGGTTCCTGAATTACCTGAATCAATGGCGACCTATGAAGAATGGCTGAGTTTCCAACGAGGCACAAAAGTTGAGATTCGCATCCCTCAGCGGGGCGACAAACGTGAACTGCACGAACTAGTCACGCGCAATGCCACTGAAGAATTTCATCGCCATCGTATGAAGCGTTCAAGTGACCACAACAGTCGGAGCCGCGCTTTGACTGAGTTGCAAGATTTGCTCGGCCTCGCTGAGGCACCGTTGCGCATTGAGTGTTACGACATGGCACATTTGCAAGGTACTGATTATGTCGGCTCAATGGTGGTTCTTGAAGACGGACTTCCCAACAAGCGTGAATATCGCCGGTTTAAGGTGAAGGATGTGCATGGTAACGATGATTACGCTGCGATGGAAGAGGTTCTGACCCGCCGTTTCAAGGCCTATCTCGAGGAACGGGATCAAGTCAGTGACACTGAGGCGCTGGCAACTGGAGAGCGTAAGCGTTCGAAGCGTTTCGCTTATCCGCCCCAATTGCTTTTGGTGGACGGTGGCAAGGGGCAATTGGGCGTAGCGGAGCGGGTTTTGAAAAATCTAGGTCTTGACACTGAGATTCCCGTTGCTTCACTAGCGAAACGTTTTGAAGAGGTATTTATCCCGGGTCAAAGCCAAGCAGTTGAAATTCCGCGAGGAAGTGAAGCGTTATTTATGTTGCAACGCATTCGCGATGAGGCGCACCGCTTCGCGAACTCGTTTCATCGTGAATTACGGGATAAGCGAATGGTCTCCAGTGCGCTTGATGGCATTGAAGGTTTGGGTGAAGCCCGCAAAAAGAAGATCACGCAAGCTTTTGGGGGAGTGAATGCGGTGAAGCAAGCGTCTTTAGAGGACCTTCGCTCCCAATCTTGGCTACCAGAGGCAGTGGCGCAGGCAATCTTTGACAAGTTCCACTAATCAACAAAGGGAAGAATGTCTGTTCGAAATCGTTCGTAAGCGTTCAATCGTGAGACGGGATCTCGTCCTAAAGTAAAATCCGGAATGATGATCTCGTTGAAGCCAAGTTCTTTGAAGAGATTGAGCTGTTCAATGATGTGCGCATCCGAGCCGACAATTGTGCGATCTGCCGGCGCCGCAAGGCGGATCTTTTCAATCGTCTTTTCATCCTCGGCAAGGAAAAACATCGCTTGCACTGACTTGTGGACGGTATCTGGATCGCGTCCAACAGAATCACAAGCAACGCGAAAGGTATCAATGACCCGACCCGCTGTTTCGACGTGACCCCAAGTGTTCCATTCATCGGCATAGCGCGCCGATATCTTTTGCATTCGCGGTCCTCCAGTGCCAACCATGATGGGCAAAGGGTTCTGCACCGCTGTTGGTTGACACGGGGCATCAGTGATGGAGAAATGCTTGCCTGCGAATGATGTGCGAGGTTCATTGAGAAGTGACTTGATGATTTGGATTGCTTCTTCAAAACGATCCACGCGATCTTTGCCGGATAGAAGATCAATGCCGTAAGCGTGATGTTCGTTGACCTGCCAACCGGCACCTATCCCGAGGACGAGACGACCATCAGAAATCCGATCGATTGTTGTCGCCGTATTCGCTAGGCCTGCTGGATGGCGCACGGTTGTTGGGCTGACTAGAGAACCAATGCGCAAGGTCTTAGTGACTGCAGCAACGGCGGCAATGACGCTCCAGCATTCGTACACATTGCCGTCCAGAACTTCGCCCACTTCTGAATTGGGCATGAAATGGTCGGCGTACCACAGGCAGTGCCAGCCCTGGCGATCACCATATTCCGCCAAATCGCGAACTTCCTCCCAAGAACGCTCGGGAGATGGCCACAAGGAAAACTTCATCGATGATTTCACGGATGCACTCATGCTCTCAGGGTAGTGGGCTCGTAACCTTGCGATGTGAGTACTTCTGGAAATGACAATGACCTGTGGGAAGAGAATGCGCAGTGGTGGA
Source organism: Bifidobacterium breve (assembly GCA_945862545.1). Lineage (GTDB taxonomy): Bacteria > Actinomycetota > Acidimicrobiia > Acidimicrobiales > Ilumatobacteraceae > Casp-actino8. Next base: position 2,199 of record CAMAYS010000117.1, read on the forward strand.
TCGACGGGTTCACTGAAGGGGCGGATGCAGAATACGAAGAGCAGATTCTGCCGTTAGCTGCTCAAGAGTTGCAGGGTATGGGCAGTGTGCTTGATGTTGGTTGCGGTGATGGACAGGTTTCGCGCCTTGCTACCAAGATCGGTGCCTCATTTGTAGCGGGCATCGATCCGACATGGAATCAAGTTCGCGTGGCTGCTGAACGTGGCGGCGGAATCCATGTGAGTAAGGCTGGAGCAGACGCCTTACCATTTTTCGATGAAACCTTCGATGCTGTTGTGGCTTGTTTAGTTTTTGAACACATCGGTGATGTGGATGCCGCAATCTCAGAGGTTGCAAGGGTTCTACGACCGAGAGGTCGGTTCTGCTTCTTTTTGAATCATCCGCTCCTACAGACTCCGGGGAGTGGCTGGATTGACGATCATGTGCTTGATCCCCCGGAGCAATATTGGCGGATCGGTGATTATCTGATTGAGCAAGAGTCACATGAGGAAGTGGAAAAGGATATTTTCATCCCCTTCATCCATCGCCCGCTCAGTCGCTATGTCAATGCCCTGATTCAAAATGGACTCTATGTTGAGCGGATGCTTGAGCCCGCACCGCCGCCAGGGTTTTTAGCACGAGCTGAGCACTATGAAAGCGCATCAACGATTCCTCGACTGTTGTATTTGCGAGCAGTGAAACTTGATGGCATCTAAGACGCGGATAAAAATTGGAGTGCAATTTCAGACCCATGGTGTTGACGCACCGCAGTTTGAAAAGTCGGCGCGCGATGCAGTTACTCTTGGTGTGGATTCAGTGTTCTTGTGGGATCACCTGGTGCCGTTCACAGGTCAGAAGGATGAGACAGCATGGGATTCATGGGTGCTGATCGGGGCTCTGGCTAAAGAGTTGCGCTCTACTTCAGTCACGCTTGGTGTGCTCGTCTCGCCTTTGACATTTCGAAGTCCAGTAATTTTAGCCCGTTGCGCAGTGACCGCGGCCAGACTCGGCAACGGAGAATTTGTTCTGGGGGTCGGCGCTGGTGGATTTATTCACGATGATGAATTGATGAATATGAAGATGTCTGTGAAGGACCGAATGATTCATTTTGCGAATCAATTGGCAGTGTTGCGAAAAGAAATTGATATTCAAAATGAACGCTTTTCCACTCAGGTTAAAATTTGGGTGGGCGGGGATGGAAAGAACATGACCATTCCGGAGGCAGTGCGCCATGCCGATGGTTGGAGTGGATTTGGACCCCCTGATCGGTTTGAAAGCCGTCGCCAAGTTGTGGATCAGTTCCGTTCAACGACGGTACATCTAGATCACGAATTCGAAATCAGTGCCTTGTTGACCCGTCAAGATGAGCCCATACGTATCGTTGATTTTGCTGAGGTCGGAGCGCTTCATCTGATCAGAAGTTTGCGACCCAGTCTTGATGGCACATTTGACCTTCAGCCAATCCAAGATTTATTGTCGCAACGATTGTAAAGAGTGAGTAGTTTGTTGCTGTGGCAGACATTCTGGTAATCACGGGTCTTTCCGGCGCTGGGCGGTCGACGACTGCTGCAGTTCTCGAAGACCTTGGCTGGTATGTCGTCGACAATTTACCGACCTCGTTAGTGGACACGATTGTCGAGTTGGCGGGTGCGCCTGGCTCGGGAATTGAACGTTTAGCTCTGGTTGCTGGTCGTCAGCATTTGGAATTAATGCCCAAGGTGGCTGCTATGCGTGCCGCCGGTCATCAAGTTCGTGTTGTCTATCTAGACGCCACCACCGCTGAATTAGTAAAGCGTTATGAGTCATCGCGTCGGCGCCACCCGATGGCAAATGACGGTGACGGTCTGCTGGAAGCCATTGAGATCGAGCGGACTCTGTTAGAACCAATGAGAGGTGATTGCGATCTCATTATTGACACCAGCGATCTCAACGTGCACCAACTGAAAGCCAAACTCATGGGGGCTTTTGAGGTCTCGGTCAGCGAGCGTCTGCAAGTGTCCGTGGAGTCTTTCGGGTTTAAGCATGGTCTGCCTTTGGATGCGGATGTGGTGATGGATGTTCGTTTTCTGCCAAACCCGCACTGGGACGAGAATCTTCGACCCTTAAGTGGATTGGATCAAGCCGTCAAAGATGATGTTTTATCAAGACCGGAGGCGATCGAGTTTTTGCGCAACTTTCAGGCTTTATTGCAAAGCGTTTTGCCACATTACGCCAGTGAAGGCAAGAGTTATCTGACTATCGCTGTGGGTTGTACTGGGGGTCGGCACCGTTCCGTGGCAATCGCAGAGGAAATTGGACACGGACTTCGGGCCTCGGGGCAACCGGTACGGGTCAGCCATCGTGATCTCGGGCGGTAATCCTTAGTTAACGACCTCTGGCGACTATGTTTTAAGTGTCTGAAGTACCCCCACATGAGATAAGGAACCGCTGTGACTGTGCGAGTTGGAATTAATGGATTTGGTCGTATTGGTCGGAACTTCTTTCGTGCCGTGCAAGCCCAGGGAGCCGACATAGAAATTGTCGCTGTGAACGATTTGGGTTCGGTGGCCACCATGGCTCACTTGTTGAAATACGACTCGGTGATGCGTCAGTTACCCAATGTCATTAAGGCAACCAAATCGGGAATCAGTGTCGACGGCGTAGAGATTCAGGTTCTCAGCCAGCGTGACCCGAAAAATTTGCCGTGGGGCGATTTGGGAGTGGACGTTGTGATTGAAAGTACTGGATTTTTTACCAAGCGGGACGCTGCTGCGGCCCACCTTGAAGGTGGAGCACCTTTAGTGATTGTTTCTGCGCCCTGTGATCAGGCCGATGCCACATTTGTGTACGGGGTGAATCACAAAGACTTTGATTTCAAAAAACATAAGGTGATCTCCAATGCCAGTTGCACGACTAACTGTTTCGTACCGATGGTCAAGGTGCTTGATGAAGCGTTCGGCGTCGAACAAGGTCTGATGCAAACGGTTCATGCCTATACAGGGGATCAATCATTAGTTGATGGGCCTCATAGTGATTTGCGTCGGGCACGCGGAGCGGCGATCAACATCGTGCCAACGGGTACAGGCGCAGCGCGGGCGACAAGTTTGGTTCTTGAAAGTATGAAAGGCAAACTGGATGGGACCTCATTGCGCGTCCCAGTCCCAACGGGCTCAATTGTTGACTTCACTGCTAACTTAAAAAAGCCTGCCACTGTGGCGGAAATAAATGCGGCATTTAAAAAGGCTGCCGTATCGGGACCCCTGAAGGGAGTTCTGCGCTATACCGAAGACCCCATTGTCTCGAGTGACATAGTCGGAGATCCACACAGCAGCATTTTTGATGCTGGGCTGACGATGAGTCTTGGCAAGATGGTCAAGGTTCTGTCCTGGTACGACAATGAGTGGGGCTACAGCAATCGCTTAGTGCAGACCACCTTGTTCGCCGGGTCAAAAGTTCCCAAGCGTGCCCGTCGCTAGTACAAGCAATGAGCGGTGCGATTCCTACTTTAGAAGATTTGGGTGATGTGTCGGGGAAACGCGTCCTTGTGCGTACCGATTTCAATGTGCCAATGGAAACCGATGACGCGGGTGAGCGCGTCATTACTGATGATTTTCGCATTCGTGCAGCCTTGCCGACAATTGAATGGCTGATTGAACGCGGTGCCAGCGTTGTGTGTTGTAGTCACCTTGGAAGACCCAAAGGAAGTGTGGTCGAGAAATATTCGATGCATCCAGTCAAGGTTCGGTTAGCTGTTTTGGCCCCTGGAGTTGAACTGCTGGAGAATCTCCGTTTCAATGCAGGAGAGGAAGCAAACAGTAAAGATTTTGTTGATTCGCTGATTCATGACATTGACATGTATGTCGATGATGCTTTCGGCGCTGCCCACCGGGCGCATGCTTCGATTGTTGGTCCACCTGCGACTTTGCCCTCGGCCATGGGCCGTTTGTTGCAACGTGAGGTTGAAGTACTTTTGGCCTTGCGCAATAAGCCCAAGCATCCATTCATTGCGGTGCTTGGTGGATCGAAAATTTCCGACAAACTTGGTGTTGTCGAAGCACTGTTAGAAACAGTTGATTCGTTGATTATTGGCGGAGCGATGTGCTTCACATTTTTGGCTGCTCAGGGATACTCCATTGGAGATTCTTTGTTTGAAGCGGATCAGGTCGATACTTGCAAACGACTCTTGACGCTTGGCAAACCGATTCATTTGCCTGAGGACTTGGTGGGTCTCGACGCGGCAGGCAATTACGCCACTTACGGAAAACGCTTGCCTTCTGGCGCTAAGGGCTTTGATATCGGTCCTGGAACGGCGGCTGCCTTCTCCGATTTGATCATGGAAGCACGGACTGTCTTTTGGAACGGGCCAATGGGAATGTTTGAAGATGAGCGATTTGCTGGTGGAACCCGTACTGTTGCTCAGGCGATGGCAGATACGAAGGCTTTCACTGTTGTCGGCGGGGGAGACTCTGCTGCAGCCTTAGCGCAGTTCGGTCTTGATGACGCCGTTGATCATGTCTCTACAGGCGGTGGCGCATCGCTTGAATTACTTGAACTTGGCGACTTGCCCGGTCTCGCTGCTTTGAGGAAGGCACCTAATGCCAAATAATGTACGTCGCCCACTGATCAGTGG
>CAMAYS010000118.1:0-6761 GCA_945862545.1 Bifidobacterium breve
AGTTTGTGACATGCCTCCTAGTTTGTCAGGCTCTGAGGTACCACCATGAGCAAGAACCTACATATTGACCATCTTGTGTACGCGACCCCGGATTTAGCAAGTGCCGTCGCGGACATTGAATCCCGTTTCGGGGTTGCCCCGACCCCTGGCGGAGCCCATCTCGGACTCGGCACTTTCAATGCTTTGCTCGGATTGGGCCCGCGCACATATCTCGAAATCATTGGCCCCGATCCCGCGCAACCCACGCCACTCGCCCCCCGTCCCTTCGGCATTGATGACCTCGCATCACCCAAGTTGGTGGGCTGGTGCGCGTCGCCACAACGCTCGCTCGGCGATGTCGTGAACGCTGCTCGCGAGAGCGGTTTTGATCCAGGCGATGTTCGCTCAATGAGTCGTCAACGACCCGATGGTGTGATGTTGGAGTGGGAACTCACCTTGGCTCCTTTGCCAATAGCCGAAGGAGGAGTGTTGCCATTCTTTATTGATTGGGGACGCACCATACATCCAACAGAAAACCTCGCAACTGGCGGGACCCTAGTGACCTTGGATCTCTTTCACCCTGCGCCTCGAACAATTGACTTGATGCTCTCCGCAGTGAGTGACTCTGCACTATTGGGCGATGATCAAGTAAATATCACTTTGAACTATGACGATGAAGCGAAACTGAGTGCGACAATCATGACCGCTCACGGATTGGTCACTCTCGGCTAGATCACTGTGGAGTGACGTAGGCCGCGGTGATGCCGCCATCAATAATCAATGATTGACCCGTCATCCAACTGCTCTCATCAGATGCAAGAAAGAGTGCTCCGTTAGCGATTTCACTTGCATCGCCAAAACGACCCATCGGAATATGCACTAGTCGGCGCTGACGTTTTTCGTCATCACTGAGAAACTTCGCCAACATGGGAGTCATAATCGGTCCAGGACACAACGAATTCGCACGAATCCCTTGACGAGCATAAATGACCGCAATTTCGCGAGTCATCGCTAACACTGCTCCTTTAGAGGCGGTGTAGGCCACTTGTGGAGTAGCCGCGCCCATGTGAGCCACGAAACTCGCCACATTCACGATCGATCCGCCACCACTTGCCAACATTGCGGGAATGGCGTAGCGACAGCCAAGAAGCGTGCCCAAAACATTGATATCCATGGTGCGCTGGTAAGTCTCGACAGATGTATTCGTCGGACCATCATCATCGCTGAGCATCACGCCAGCGTTGTTATACAAAATGTGTAGCCCACCGAAAGTTTCAACAGCGTGCTGTACTGCTGCTTCAACAGAACCTTCATCGCTGACATCACAGCGCACAAATGTTGCTTCACCACCTGCGGCATCAATGGCGTCCACCACCTCATCACCATCAACAACATCAGCGATAACAATTTGGGCGCCTTCACGGGCGAAGAGTTCTGCACCGACTCGGCCAAGACCTGATGAACCGCCAGTGATGATTGCGACTTTTCCTTGTAGACGACCCATGAAATTCTCCGTTCTTTACGCTTCGACGATACTGCCCACTGGGTGAGTTTGAAGCACAAACTCAGATTCGCTCGAAGTAGCGATTCTTTTCCCAATCGGTGACCGTGCGATTGAAGGCTTCCCATTCACTTTGCGCGGAACGCAAAATCCAGTGGTGCACTTCCTCACCGAAACATTCACGCGCTATGTCACTGTCACGCCACAAGGCAATCGCATCGGGAAGATTCCAGGGAATCCGACCCACGCTTGAGTCCTCGTATCCATTGCCAACAAAGGGTTCGCCGAGAGTCAACTTATTTTTGATGCCATACAGGCCGCCAGCAATCGTGCCGGCGAAGGCCAGATAGCTATTGGCATCGGCACCCGGAATCCGATTCTCCACGCGCGTTGCGTTGCCATGGCCGACCTGACGGAAACCCAAGGTGCGATTATCGATGCCCCAACCAATACCCGTTGGAGCCCACGAACCAGGTTGGAAACGGCGATAACTATTGACCGTTGGAGCCCATAACAAAGAGAACTCGCGCGCCGTATGAATTTGTCCAGCCAAAAATTGTTTGAAGACCTGACTCATGCCCAATGCATCAGCGGAATCGGCGAAAACCGAAGTCTGACCATCGAGCGACCACAAACTGGCATGGATATGACAGGACGAGCCCACATCATTGAAATCAGGTTTAGCCATAAAAGTGATGGAGCGTCCGTGAGCGGCAGCGATTTCTTTGGCAGCATTTTTGTACAAGTGATTGCGGTCAGCCATCTCAATCGCTGTCGAATATGACAAGTTGATCTCATGCTGTCCAGCACCAGCCTCGCCTTTAGAGAACTCAACGGGCACGCCCGATAATTCCATGGCTGAGCGAATCGCTCCGACGATGTATTCATCGCGTGTCGTCTGCAAGATGTTGTAATCCTGCGCCCATGCCGAATGGGGTCGTAGCGATGCGTAGCCGTTCTTCTTTGCTTCATCGTATGAGTCATGAAATAAAAAGAACTCAATCTCACTACCGAGCAGTGTTAGGTAGCCCATTGAAGCGGCGTGATCAACTTGCTGGCGCAAGATTGAACGTGGCGCAACAGCGACCACTTCCCCCGAAGTGCTATCGAATAAATCACACATGATGACTGCTGTCTTGGGCAACCACGAGGCAATGCGAATGGTCTCCCAATCAGCCTTGGCCAACATATCTCCATAGCCCAGATCGAAGCTTGAAAAGCGAAAACCAATCTCGGGCTGATTATCAATATCGCAGGTCAAGAGATAATCGCAGTTTTCAGTTCCGTGATCTGCCACGTGATCGAGAAAGAATCTTCCAGTCGCCCGCTTGCCAACTAAACGACCATAGCGATCAACAAAACCCATGATCACGGTCTCAATGTCGCCACTCTGGATGTGGACGCTCAGTTCTTCACGAGATATCACAGCGCGCTTCATCATTGCACGCACGCTAACCAATATTGGGCAGAAGTGGCACGGGGGAAGTCCCCGGGGAATACTACTTTTTCTTGGCTTCGGGCTTCTTTGCCACTGCCTTCTTCGCAGGTGCAGCCTTCGCAGGAGCAGATTCCTTCACAGGAGCCTTCTCCTTGGGAGCGGCAGTCTTCTTAACAGGGGCAGCCTTCTTCACAGGGGCAGCCTTGGCTGGAGCATCTTCCTTCACCAGGGCGGGCTTCTTCTCAGCGGCAGCCTTCTTGACAGGAGCGGCAGCCTTCTTCACAGGAGCGGCCTTGACTGGCTTGGCTTCTTCCATGAAGTCGTCATCGTCGTCCATGTCGTCGTCAGCATCTTTTGGTGCAACTTCAACTTTGGGGGCCAGCGCCTTAACGGCCTTGACAGCTTTGACTGGCTTGAGGACACCTTTTGCGAGTGCATCGTCAAGATACTGCTCGGCTTCGTCAGTGGTGACCTTCAATGCCGGAGCGATTTCAGAGATCAGATTGACTCGCGCCCGCTCGTACATGGTTCGCTCAGCAGCGGACAAAGATGCGTCACGATTACGCGCCGCCAAGTTACGAACAACTTCGGCCACCTGATACACATCGCCACTCTTGAGTTTTTCTTGGTGATTCTTAAACCGGCGACTCCAGTTGCTGGGAACGCGTGGGTCAGCCTTAGCTAACACTGCGACAAGATCTTCAAGTTCATCGGGTGACACTGGTGGACGAACGCCGACCTCATCAACTTTGGACATAGGAACTCGCAACGTCATTTCACCAATGACGGTACGCAGCACCAAATAATCCTGGACCTTGCCAGTATTCAATGGGTCTTGCTTGCTGATCGACTCCACCTTGCACGCTCCGTGCTGAGGGTAGATGACGGTGTCACCCTTCTTAAACTTCACGCAGACCTCATTCAGTAATCGCCGGCATTTAAGAATGAATGACCACCGGAACAGTCGCCAAAGTGTACGAGTAAAATCATCGATTTCATCAGGTCAAACCCGTTTTGATGTGCGCCCTCGGCACGATTCGAACGTACGACCGATGGATTAGAAGTCCATTGCTCTATCCAGCTGAGCTACGAGGGCGAGCCTCCCAAGGTTACAAGCCCACTCGCCCTGAGGGACGCAACCTCTGCCTAGGTAGCCAGCAAACGCCCTCTCAACAAATCCAGAGCCGAAATCACCGACATCTGGCGCATTTGATCTCTTTGACCCGGCATCCGCAAAGTCGTGGCAAACGCTGGTTCACCTGGAAGGGCAATTCCGACACAGACCGTGCCAACCGCTTGACCTTCTTGCTCAGTTGGACCAGCCACGCCAGTCAGCGAGAGCCCCACATCAGCACCCTGTGGGGACTCTCTGGTTGCCATCAATCGAGGAAGGGAGAAGTAAAGGACTGTCACCACTAAAAGTCCAACCCGAATAACAATTCAGCGATTGCCTCGCGTTTGAGCCCAACGAACTAAACGACAAACCAATCGCGCCTAAAGTCACATCGATTTGCTTGGGTCCATCTTCCCAAGCGATGAGCGTGGCATCGTAGTTAGCAACTGTAAGGGCCGTTTGGTCAAGCATATATTCCATATTGACGACAAGACCAATGTTCCAAGCGCCAAGACTTTGATCAAACGACGACGCAAGAACGAACATGTAGGACATATCAGTCACACTGCCGGTGTCCCAAGAATTCAAACTCTGATTAAACGACGACGCCCATCCGAACATCCCATCCATCTCAGTCACACTGCCGGTGTCCCAAGAATTCAAACTCTGATTAAACGATGACGCATAAACGAACATGTAGGACATATCAGTCACACTGCTGGTGTCCCAAGAATTCAAACTCTGATTAAACGACGACGCCCATCCGAACATCCCATCCATCTCAGTCACACTGCTGGTGTCCCAATCATTGATGTCATCATTGAAAGATGATGCACCATAAAAGAGGCCAGATAGGTTGGTGACAGTGACCGGGAGAACCGCCGGGACATCAATCAAATTATTTGCACCATAAAATGCGTTACGCAATGATTCAGTGCCAAGGTCACCGAATGAAGTCACTGCGGTGAGGTACTCCGCTCCAGACAGAGGATCTCCATCTTCGTCTTGACCAAATCCAGTCAATGATCCGCTGACCGTGATCGTGTATTGACCCGATGTCGCATACGTGTGTGCGAATGGTCCAGCGACCGCCGCATCACTATCAGGCGATCCGTCACCCCAATCAACATTCACATTAACGTCACCAAAGAGACCCAACTCATACAGAAATCCTGTGCTCAGAGCTGAGATGGAGTCCCCTTGAATGTCTTCCGGTATGTCAATTTCCAGAATCAGATTCTGATTCAACGGCGCCAAGGTTGTTGAAGTCGTCGTCACTTCAGGAACAGTCGTCGTCACCGACGAGGAATCACATGAAGTCGACGATGATTGAGCAGACACTGCCCCGAGTCCTAAAAGAAGGAACGGAACCACCGCAACGAACGACACCCGACCGGCAGAGGCTCGCGTCAAACGAGCAACTATGACCCCAAGGACCAACAGAAAAACCGCGGCGACAGCAACACCAGTCGCTCCACCCGTGGTCGGCAACGGACACACCTCAACAGAAAACATCACAACGCCCTAACAGTCAGAGACATAATTCGGGCCACAACAGGCTGATGCCGACCACAAACTAACACAATCAGAAAAGACTTTTAGATGCTCTACCGACCAGCCAGCAAATGCCTTCTCAACAAATCCAGAGCCGAAATCACCGACATCTGTCGCATTTGATCTCTTTGACCCGGCATCCGCAATGTGGTGGCAAACGCTGGTTCACCTGGAAGGGCAATTCCGACACACACCGTGCCAACAGCTTGACCTTCTTGCTCAGTCGGACCAGCCACACCAGTCAGCGAGAGCCCCACATCAGAACCCAATACGCGACATGCGCCCTGTGCCATCGCAATGGCCGCGGCCTCTGTCACCACAGGCCCACGAGGCACCCATAAAAGGTCATATTTCACTTCACTGGCATATGAAACCACGCATCCACGCAGAATGTCACTTGCTCCTGGAATCGCAGATAGTCGTCCCGACACCAGTCCCCCAGTAACCGACTCGGCCAATCCCAAAGTCAGCCCGCGGCTCCGCAAAATATCCAGCACTACTGACTCCATGGTCTCGGTATCAAAACCGAAGATCACCTCGCCCACAAGGTCCTGCACTTTTCCTTGCCAATGATCAAGTAACGCATGCGCTTGCTGCTCATCGGCGTGCTGCGCAGTGAGACGGACCTTGATTCCTTCCCAACCACTCGCCAAAAAAGCCAGCGTGGGATTGCCGAGTTTTTCCAATTCGTTGATCACTGGGTTGAGTCGCTCGTTCAATCCACTTTCACTTTCACCCCAAGTTCGAATCACGCGACTGACAATGACTCCTGCCTCACCGGCCCGTGCGCGCAAGTCGGGCAAGATGGCTCGCTCCATCATGTCTTGCATCTCATGGGGCACTCCAGGGACGGCATAAATCACTTTGTCACCCACTGGGCAAATTAAACCTGGCGCCGTACCCCGAGTCTGATGAATGACCGTGGCCCCCACTGGCACCATTGCTTGCTGAAGATTGTTGTCAGCCATTCGGCGACCGCGACTTTCAAACATCTCGCGGATGACTTGAGCAATATCTTCATGCAAAACAAGTTCAACACCCATGACCTCGGCTATCGCTTCACGAGTCAGATCGTCATGCGTGGGGCCGAGTCCGCCACACATAATGACCGCATCCGCCTCAACTAAAGCCGCTCGAACGACGTCAACGATGCGCTGATGATTATCGCCAACCTT
>CAMAYS010000119.1:0-6752 GCA_945862545.1 Bifidobacterium breve
GAATTACCGGGCGGATTGAGAATTAGTAGAACAAATCAGCGCATCTTTATCACTCCCGCCCCTGCTCAGGGCTAGCCTGACCGTCGTGCCGCCAAAGTTACGAGGAAAATGGGCTCTGGGAATTACCCCCCGGAACTTCACATGGATTGTCAAAGACCGTCTCGCTGTGTGCGAACGCCCTGGTGGCTATGGGGACAATCATCGCCGGGTTCGCCGCCAAGAGGAAATCATCTGGATTCGGGAGAACCATTTTGGCTGTCTGATCAGCATCATCGCCGCTCCTCACAACCTGCACAACTACGACGAACTCAGCGTCAATTATCAGCACCGTCCGTTCAACAATGAGAACAACGAAAAAATTGACGAGTGGGCTCGCGGATTGTTTAAGGAACTCAAGAAGTTGCTGACTAATAATGTCAAGGTCATCGTGCATGGCGAAGAAGTCGGCGACATCATCATGGGCGCTATGGCTGCCTTTGTACGTTGGCAAGGCATGGTTGAAGATCCCATCGAGGCCATCGCAATCGGTGAGAAGTTAGCGGGTCATCAACTTGATCCTTCGGCACGCGAACTCATCATGCGCGCCCATCTCTTGCGCTAACTGACAACACAGTCTTCACACACTCTTATACGATCATCTGATGGACAATCCCGCTGCATGGCATCCAGATCCGACCGGCCGACACCAACTTCGCTATTGGGACGGTCAAGACTGGACCGAACATGTCAGCGATCACGGCGTCCAGGCGATTGACGCTGATCTCACTAAAAAAAGCACACTTGACAAAATTGATGATGCTCTTTCATTTGGTAATCGCCACGATCCGGCGAAAATTCAACAGCAAGTCGGCGATATTTCAGCAGCGAATATTGGTAGCGGAGGTGGGACCCTTTTCACCGAACCCATTTTGGTCGTCAATCAAAAAGTAAAACTGATTGAACTCAATAATCAGTACTCGGTTTTTGATAGTTCAGGAAAACAGATCGCATCGGTCAATCAAGTTGGTCAAAGCACTGCGAAAAAACTTCTTCGTCTCGTCTCAAGTCTCGATCAATTCCTCACTCACAAATTAGAAATCAGCGATATGAAAGGTCAAGTTCTCTTGCGCCTCACTCGCCCGGCCAAAGTTTTCAAGAGCACTGTGATCGTCAGCGACGGCGCTGATCGCGAGATCGGTCGGATCGTTCAAGAGAATATGATCGGCAAAATTAACTTTTCCCTACAAGTTGGTCAGCAGCAGATCGGCGCTATCAAGGGTGAGAACTGGCGGGCTTGGGATTTCCGTATTGAAGATGCTTCTGGAACTGAAGTCGCGCGCATCACCAAAAAATTTGAGGGCATTGCCAAAACCTTATTCACAACTGCCGACAACTATGTCTTGAATATTCATCGACCATTGGAACAACCACTGATTTCGCTCGTCGTTGCCGCGGCCCTGAGCATTGACACGGCTCTCAAACAAGATGCTCGCGGTCTCGGCTGAGCCTACATACTGATTGTCACCTACGCTCTAGAGCATGAGTCAAGTTGTCGTCGTGGGTGCAGGTTTGAGTGGTCTCAGTGCGTCCCGTGCCTTGCAAGACGCTGGACACAAAGTCGTTGTTTTAGATAAAGGTCGTGGTCTCGGCGGACGTATGGCCACGCGGCGAATCACTACAGGCGATGGATCAATCGCCACTTTGGATCATGGTGCACAGTTTTTCACAGCCCGCGATGAAACATTTACATCTCTCGTTGCGCAATGGATCAGTGACGATGTAGTCAGGCAATGGTGTCGAGGATTTGGTACCGACGATGGTCACTCACGTTATGTGGTGAATAACGGCATGACTGCTTTGACAAAACATTTGGCGCAAGGGATCGATGTTCGTACCTCAACATTGGTTTTTGCAGTCAAACCATGTTCATCAGATGCTCATCAATGGACCGTTATCATCGACGATAATTCGCGGATTGATTGTGATGCGGTGGTGATGACCTGTCCACTCCCACAGTCGTATTCCATTACGGTCAGCACGGGCATTGAATTGCCTCCAGAATTGTTGATGACCGATTACGATCGGGCGATTGGATTATTGGCTGTCTTGGACGGTCCATCAGCGATTCCTGCACCAGGGGGATTACAAAATCCCGACGATGTTTTCTCGTGGATCGGCGACAATCAGGCCAAAGGAATTTCCGCTATTCCAGCGGTGACATTTCACGCTAACCCCGCTTGGAGTTTGGCTCATTGGGATGACTCGCTTGATGAGGGGCAGGCGCTTCTCACGCAGGCTGCGCAAAGGTATTTGGGATCGGCAAACATTTTGGTCAGTGAATACAAGAAGTGGCGCTTTGCGACACCGCGTAAAATCTGGCCTGAGTCATACTTCGCCGTTGGCTCACTTGTTTTTGCAGGTGATGCTTTTGCTGGACCCAAAGTTGAGGGTGCCGTGCTCTCAGGACTCGCCGCCGCCAACTACCTCACTCAAACGTTTTAGCGGACGGAAGCGAGAAGCGCGTTCGGAGCGAAGCGCAAAGCCACAGTTGCGGCCGTATTTGGTAAATCTTGACACGCCTCTTCGGCAGCCTCGACATACATCTCTGCTAGCTCAATCGCCGCTTCAATGCCACCATTTGAACGCACGATCGACAAAGCCTTATCGCGCTCAGCAACATTCAACGGCTTGCCAAGAACATCGGCCAACTCGCTGGCGGGGACTCCGCCGTTTGCCAGCGTGAACAACACTGGCAAGGTGTACACACCTTCAACCATGTCATGACCAGAGGGTTTTCCTAGTTGCGCGTCGGTTGCCGACAAATCAAGTACGTCATCCACAATCTGGAAGACCATGCCGAACGCTTCACCGTAGGCAGTCAAAGCATTGACTAATCCACGATCAAACTTAGAAACCAAACCACCGATGCGCGCCGCAGTGGAATATAGAGAAGCAGTCTTTCCACTAATGGATGACAGATAACTTTCCAGTGGACGAGCGACGTTATATGTGTGACGCAGTTCTTCAATCTGACCTTCGCACAAACGACCGATCGTGCGTGCCAGCAGAGCAGCAACTTCTGTGCCGAGTGAAGCGGCAATCTCTGAAGCGCGGGCTAACAAAAAGTCGCCCGCAAGAATCGCTTGCAGGTTTCCCCATTTGGCATTCACCGTCTCCACGCCACGGCGGGTTGGCGATTCATCCATCACATCATCGTGATACAAAGAACCGAGATGCACGAGTTCGCAGGAGATGCCTCCTTGAATGGCTTCCTCGGTTGTCGGACCGCCAGCAACTTGGGAAGCAACGACGGAAAACATCGGGCGCAGACGCTTTCCGCCCGCTAACAATAAATGCGAGGCGATCTCGGTCAAATAGGCATCTGGCGTCTTGACAGAGGCCATCAGGGCCTCATCTACGCGAAGACGATCTGCGTCAGAAGACTCGAGATCGAAAAGCGGAGAAGTGCCCACGGATTTAGGTTATGCCCGATTTCAAGCAGAGGCACAAACGAGATGAAAATTCGCAGATGCAACTGTCGTCACATGTCCTCAACAGCGAAAACTATTGCGAACTGAGACTGGCAGCAAACATTCCTTGCCGCACCAACTTCTCCGTTTCAGCGGTTCGCTCGTCAAGTTGCTCCAGCGTCACACCCTTGATCGTGGCAGTGCAATCAAACTGGTGTTCATACGGCCCCACCGGCGAGCCAGTGTCGACACCCACATCAAATGTTTCTCCACTCATTGAGAAAACGAGGGGCACCGTGTTTTCAATGCGTCCCATGGCCACAGTCTCACCATCTACGAGCAAGGACAAAAGTCCGCCCGCTCCAAAACCACCGTCATAATCAAAGACAACTTCAATCGTGTGCTTGCCCACAGCAAGCGAATGTTTGGCAGCCACTGATGTATGAACATGTCCATACCAGTTGTAATGAAACACTGGCACCGTTTCAGGCGTGAGATACAACGACCAGCCCGCCATATTTCCACCTTGACACACGATGACTCCCTGCGCGCCAAGAGATGTTTCTATATCAGCGGTGATGCGATACGAACAGTTTTTCAGATTCAGTACTGAGGATTCAGGCATGCGCTTGTGTGCGGTGGTGTACGTCATCTTGCGGATGCCATCTAAAACATGCGGAACAGCAAAGTCTCCGTGACGCGGTGAAGCGGGATCACGCATCGGGTAGATGCCATATGTGCGCGCCTGTTGATCAAACACTTCTTGAAGTTCACGCAATTTCTCTGGGTGTTGGGCAGCGAGATCGACAGCTTGTGAGAAGTCATGCTCAACGTCATACAACTCCCATTTTTCTTGCGGTCCATCAAATTCAAATCCCGCCAAACGAATCCACGGCAACCGTCCATGGAAACACGAAGCCATCCAACCCTCATGGTAAATGGCACGGTTACCAAGAATTTCAAAATACTGCGAGCGCCGTGTGCTCGGCGATGACGCATTGTCAAAGGTGTACGCCATTGACGTGCCGTGAATCTCCATTTGTTCAATACCGTTGACATGTGTCGGCGGCGTAATGCCGACAACTTCATAGATCGTCGGGGCAATATCAACAACATGATGAAACTGTGTTCGCAATCCACCTGCGTCGCGTATTTTTCGCGGCCACGAAATAGCCATCGCATTACGCGTGCCACCGAAATGTGAGGCCACTTGTTTCATCCACTGAAAAGGCGAATCCAAAGCCCAGGCCCAGCCCACATTGAAATGATTTTCACAACGATCAGTTCCAAAATCGTCGATGTGCGCAAGCAACCATTCGGGATCTTCGTGGCGACCATTTTGAAAGGACGGTGCACTCCACGCGCCGTGGACTGTTCCTTCACCTGAGGCGCCGTTATCACCGGTGATGTAGATCACTAATGTGTTGTCCATCTCGCCGAGATCGTCGATGGCTTGCAAAACACGATGAATCTGAGCATCGGTATGAGCCAAGAAACCAGCAAAGGTTTCCATCAGTCGCCGAGCAACGGGCTTGTATTCATTGGGGTAATCGTCCCACGCCGGAATCTGTTCGGGTCGCTGCGTTAATGCTGTGCCAGCAGGAATGACTCCGAGTTCAAGTTGGCGCTGATAGATATGTTCACGTAAGGCATCCCAGCCTTCATCAAACTGACCCTTGAACTTGTCAATCCATTCTTGGGCAACATGATGCGGTGCATGCACTGCGGGTGTCGAGAAATAACAGAAGAACGGACGATTCGGCGTGGATGCTTTTTGACGTTGCACCCAAGTGATCGCTTGATCAGCTAGGTCTTCAGTGAGGTGATAACCAGGTCGATCAAGATGCGGAGATATGGGAGTTGTCTGATCGTAGACAGGAGGCTCCCATTGTGATGCTTCGGCGCCAAGAATGCCGTAAAAGCGATCAAAGCCCATACCAGTCGGCCAACGATCAAATGGTCCCGACGGACTTTGCTCCCACGATGGAGCAAGGTGCCACTTACCGAAACATGAAGTGCTGTATCCCGACAGCCGCAACACTTGCGCGACTGTTGCCGCTTCTGGTGGGATGGCGCTGTCGTAACTAGGAAATGAATTGGCGATCTCGGTGATGCCACCCATATGTACTGAGTGATGGTTGCGACCTGTTAACAATGCGGCTCTCGTCGGAGAGCACAACGCCGTTGTGTGAAACTGGTTATAGCGAATACCACGGGCGGCCACATAGTCAAGACCTGGCGTCGCAATGGGACCGCCGAATGTTCCAAATGAACCGAATCCCACATCGTCCAAAAGAATCACCATCACATTCGGTGCACCCTCTGGCGCTTGCGCGACCTCAAGCCGACGGGGCGTTGACTCCCCCATCAATCGACCAATGTCACCCGTGAACTGAGGTGTCGGACGCGGTAACGATGTTGTCACTGTTGCAGACTCGATATTTCAAAGACACCGAGAGCCGTGATCACCGACTGTGCGTTGCCAGTGATTGTCAGCGATCCATCTTGGATTGCTTCGGACAACTGCACTTTGGTGATCAAAATGTCGGCCCAAGTTTCCAGTGTGCAGTGAATCGTGGCGTCGGCATTTTCTCCGTCGGTCGGACAAGCGATCGAATGACGGATATGAAGTCCGGTTGTCTCGCGATCAGTAAATGCGAAAGCGATGTGCAAGTCAATGCCCTCGGCAAGATCTGGATCAAGTAGGACGCGCAGAATGTGTACCGAGCTCGCGACAGGTGAGGTGAGCACTTGATGGCGATGAAAGCCGTGGTGATACATCCGCGATGTATCAATCGTTCCTTCCAAACTCATGGCGCGCAGTAGACACCAGTTGCGAATATTGGCTGCGGGCGTACGTTGCGCGATTGTTCGTAGACAGGTGGCTAATAACGCTCGGTCCTCACTATCGCCTTCTTCTGAACGCACGAGCCAGGTGGCAAGTTCGGTGGCCCAGCGGATGTCATCACTGGCGATGGATTTTTTCGCTAAATCGCGCACTGTCGATCGACCACCAAAGCCAGCGATCATGCGCTTTGAACGCTCATTGGTGGGAAGAGGGAAAAGTTCGGACTCTTCGCCGTCAAAGAAGCCGAAAAGTCCGTTACGAATTTGGCGGACGTGATGCTCGGCCACTCCATAACCTTCGCTGGTGATGAAATCATCGTCGGCATGTGCTGGCAAGGAAATCACATGACCGAGATCACTCGCCAAGGTGCCACGATTTGTATGTCGCACGGCTTGATCCCATAAAAACTGGATCGCATCGCGATATCGCAGGACACGTTGCGCTATTTCGGCGCT
>CAMAYS010000120.1:0-6681 GCA_945862545.1 Bifidobacterium breve
GAGACCATGTACTGATCTGGTGCAGAAATAATTGGTTCTCCAACAGCGTTCAACAAACCATTGACTTGGTGGCAACGACTGCATTGTTGAATGAACACTCCTTCACCCTCGGCAGCCAAAGTGCCCGCTTCTGGCGAGGTATATGCCTCGAGTTGGTTCGCTACCCAAGCGTCGTAATCGGCACGTGAAAGCACTACTGCTTCCATGCGCATGTACGCATGTGACAGACCACAGAACTCAGTGCACTGACCCGCATAAATACCAGGCTTTGCACCTTCGAGACGCAGCAAGTGCACGCGCCCAGGAACGCTGTCTTTTTTACCGTTGAGTTTGGGGATCCAATAGGAATGGATGACGTCACGGCTGGTGACCCGTAGTAGCACCTTGGTGTTTTCGGGGATGACGAGTTGACCTGAAGTTACGATCGGAGCGGTAATGCCGTACTGCTCGACATTCGAACCAACGGACGGATAGTCATATTCCCACCACCACTGTTGACCCGTGACGTTAATGGTCATTTCAGTGTCGCTGGTCTTAGCCAACTTGAAAATCGATCCCGCCGTGGGGATAGCCACACCTAAGAGAATGAGCGCCGGAATCACCGTCAAAACAATCTCAACAACTGGCTTTCCATGAGTTTGCTCAGGGATTGCTTGGCCACGATCACGGTAACGCCAGATCGCCCAGCCGATCGCAACAAAGACAATGACGCCGACAACGCCCGCAACATAGAACACTGGTCGCTGCAAATTATCGATTTGCTCAGCGTTGGGGCCCGCAGGCTGCCAAGTGTCTTGAGGTGCATCTCGGGCGCAACTCGCTAAAAATGTCAGAGCCGAAACGGCGAGTGAAGCCTTAACGGCGGCACGCCCACGACGCAGATTTTTTATCGGCTCAGCGACTCGATCTTTCATAGTTCCAACGGTACTCATGATCTCAGTTCAGTTCTCTATGTGGGGCTAGGTGACTCACGGCACCAATACCTCAATGGACGAATCCTCGATACCAGAAACAACGATGTTGTAGGGGCTTTGCGGACTCGCAGATGAAGGTTTAGGAATGCGAACAATAATGGCTTGCTCTCCGCCCTCACCGATCAACGCAGTACATGCCTGCAAATTTGAATCTCGCGTGACACCACCGCCAAGATCTTCGACGACATTGCCATAATTCAGGATCATGCGATGTTCGCCGACCGATTCGTTACGGAACAAGATTGTCAAATCGTAAGAACGTTGCAGGCTGATCGACGTCAGCGGATCAGGAAATCCATCCATCTCGGCATACAACTCGCCGTCTTTGAGAATGACCGTGGCAGCAACGCTGCTCTTGGCAGATACCGCGCGACTGGCTTCCTCGTCATACTCTTCGGCTTCTTCGCCGCAGGGATGAACTGCATAGTGATCGTATTCTGCTGCTTCAACGAGTTCGTGACGTTCACCGCTGAGTGCCGTTGCCAAACCCACACCAGTCAAAGCCACGAGAGCGACAGCACATGCCCCACCAACTAAACGCTTACTGACACCGCGCCGGACTGAGACGAGCGATCCACCCACTAGGACCACAGTGCCCACGACTGCGAAGATGAGGGGACCAGCCTCAGTTGAAACCGACAACATGATCCGCGAAAACGACAGCACAATCACCGTCAATAACAGTGCGCCGCCGATAGGGATCTCCAACGGATGCACGACCCAGCCACGTACTTTGTCGTTGTAAGCGGCATTAGCCGAAGCGCGATCACTCCAGTTGGTAATCATCCATTCACCAAACGCGGCGATCGACAGAGCAATACCGATTTTGAAAATGCCCGGTGAACTAATCAGACCAACGACCACCATGCCAAGAGACAGCGCTGAGGCAAGTGGCCACCAACTATTACCCGAAGCACTCTGAGCGGCGGGAGCAGATGCATGAGCCGCGGTATCAGTGGAGAGCACATGTCCATCGCGGACATACGAGGCAATACCACCGAGAAACAGCAGCGAAATTGCCAAGAAGATTAATGCGATTGAACCGAGTGAACTGCCATCATGAGCGACGACCCACACCAGGGCACCAACAAAAGACAAAGTCCCAAGTCCGTAGAAAAGTTTTGAGCTAGTTGTAATCATGATTTAGTAACCGTCACTTCTGCACATAGACGATGAACCACACTGCGCAAAACGCCGCCGTTAGGAAGTACCAATAGAGAGCATGGGCCGACAGGAGTTCGACGTCTTTACTGCGACCACCCAGATATCGAAAAGCAGCAACAGCGGTGTACACCAAGCCCGATAACAGCAAGGCCGTCATGGCGCCAGTGGCCGCGTAGAACATCGAGTGGAATGCGCCATCACGAGCGGCGACTCCCATCTGTGTCCAGATAAAAATCTGTGCATTGAGAATTGCCAGCGTCATCAGCGCTGAAACACTGAGCGCCAATCCGGTGTGCGGGCGATCATTGCGCTTCGCCGAATAGACAGCCCATTGAGCCATCACACACACCACGAAGAAACCGATCAACATCAAGTTGGTAGCTATCTCCGGGACGATGACCTTTTCTGGCATCCAATCCTTGATCAGCCCTCGCTTCATGGACTCGCGAACGGGAGCATCAGCACGGAACTTCAGCCAAGTGGCCATCATTCCACCGATCAACATCATTCCAGCAGCGCCAGCGACGGCAGTTCCAACAAAAACTTGACGGCGTGGTGCTGGTTGAGGAGCAGCAGGTAAAGCAAGCATCAGGCACCCTTTCCAGTTGAGGTGGAGGACTTCATATCGGCAAAGGGACTTGACGACCCAACAACGGCGATAGCGGCAAAGTTCTCAACAGGTGGTGGCGAGGTCGTTGCCCATTCAAGTGTGCTGCCATCCCACGGATCATCACCAGCAGTTGTACCACTGGTGAAACTTTTCAAAGCCAAAGCGATGAAAGCCACGGTTACTAAAAGCATCAAAACAAATCCACCACATGTTGCGATGTTCCAAAGATCTTGCGGTCCGCTGTAGGAAAAACCATTCACTAGTCCGCTGGGTTGATCAGCGAAGCCAGCAACCATGTACGGCAGCGAGCCCAGAAGAGTGGCAACAAAACCCAATAAAGCTAAGGGGATCGCCGCTTTGTCAGGGATGTTCCGTCCCCATAATTTAGGACCCCAATAACAGATACCACCGAAGGCAATCATCACTGTGCCGAATGTGACTGCCACATAAGTGCCAGCTTCGTAGATCGTTCCAGCCAATCCAGCATCTTCAATGCCGCTCAGAATGTGTGCCGCAGCACCTTCAAGAACGCCGAGCAAACCAAGCAGTACGAAGGCCAATGGCGCTGCCACTCGAGGCTGAGCAGACTTCAATGTCAGTAATGACAGACCAAGGACGCCGAGCAAACCAAGCACTGGAAGAACAGTCAGAAGTAAGAAAGGCAAAAGATCAGCGATCTTGTCGCCGGCGTTATCTAAAAACTTGGCGCCTTCCCATGGAAGCGTGACTGTTGTTTGGGTGACTGCCGATAACACCGAAATGCCGACAAGGCCGACAGCGACGAACGCTGCTGGGCGTTGCGCCAAACGCGAACGATTCATCGTTGGTACGACATCAAGGACGATGCCAAGTGCCGGGATCGCGAGAAGATACGTGAACGGCTGCGAGAGCGACCACCCAATCCAACGGTTGACACCAAAGTTGCCACCAAAACCAAGTCGTGCGTAGCGATGATCGATGTAGAGATAGATCGTCGTACCAATCAGCACAGGCATCGCCAAAACAAGCGCCAGTGCTCCGACGAAAGATGACCAGGCGAATAAAGGTGCTCGCAAAATTCCCATGCCTGGGGCACGATTTGTCAGCACACTCACGACGATGGAAATTGCCGCTAATAAAACACCGAGGCCCAATAACACGGATGATGCGAGGTACAGGTCAACAAGATCTGATTCGCCTCCACCTGGGCCACCGTTACCGATGATTGCGGCGATTGCTAAACCGAGACCCGTCAGCCACATCCAAAATCCACTCGCAGCCAAACGTGGGAAAGCGATGGAACGTGCCCCAAGTTGCAAAGGCACAACGGCGATTGCCAAACCAAGAAGAAGTGGAACAACGGCACCAAAAGTCAGTAACAGTCGCGCCGTTGCTAAAACCTGGGTCACCGATTTCTCTGAGAGAATTTGATAACTGTCGGCATTGATTCGCTCAAAAGCAATCAACACTGCGAGAACCAGTCCAACCAATAAAGCGATGAGCCCAGATCCAATAAAAAGTCGTCCTACCCGCTTGTGATCAGCCGTTGTCAACCACGCCGATACCGACGAGGATGACGCGTGTACCTGCGAGTTCTGATGGGTTTCAATTAAAGACATTCGAGATAACTCGCTTCACGCGCAACGAGAGGAATTTGATATTCCTCGGGGGTCTCACAACAATTTCCAAACTCTGATATTACTCACTTACCCCTGCTTAGACCGAAATCCCGAACAACTTTGTGCGGCTGACATAGTTGAGCCGCAAGATGTTTAGAAACCATGGCGTACAAATACATCAACGGCCATAGCCACGAAAAGCAAAGTCACATAAGTGATCGAAAAACCAAAGACGCGCATCGCCCGAGCGGTGCTCGGGTTTCGACTGAGATCGACCGTGCTGGCGATGAACGCCAGACCTAAAACGAGGGCCGAAACCCAATAAATCGGTCCCAAATTGGCTACTGGGCCCAAAGTGAGGGTGACGGCCGTTAAAAGTACGGCATAGACCAGCATCTGACGGATGGTCTGCTTCATCGGCACGACCGAAGGCATCATTGGCACTCCAGCAGCCTTATATTCATCGGAATGCTTGATGGCCAGGGCCCAAAAATGGGGCGGAGTCCACAGAAATATGGCTATGAACAGGATAAATGGCTCCCAAGCCAAAGAATTCTGCACTGCTGCCCAGCCCACAAGAACAGGTACGGCCCCCGCCGCCCCACCAATGACGATATTTTGCTTACTAGTGCGCTTTAGCCACAAACTGTAGACAAAGACGTAAAACAGCGTGGCCGATAAGGCCAAAACAGCGGCCCAGAGGTTGGCGCCCACCCAAAGGACCGTAAAAGCCGCCACTTGCAGGGCTAATGCAAAAATCATGGCGTCTCGAGGAGAGATCAGACCGGTGACCAAAGGACGGGTTTTGGTGCGATCCATCAAAGCGTCGATATCACGGTCAATCACCATATTGATGGCGTTTGCCCCGCCAGCGGCCAATGTCCCTCCCAATAAGGTCACGGCCACTAAGCCCCACGATGGCCAACCCTGTTCGGCAAGGACCATGGTCGGGACCGTCGTAATCAACAACAGTTCGACGACCCGCAACTTCATCAACACGATGTAGCCACCGAAAACCGAAGTTGGCGCCCGTCGGGCACCATGTGCAGATACCCCACCCGGCTTCAGCCGAGAAGGCACTACGGGGCGCGAACCAAGAGACATCAATAAAGAGCGTACGGGAGTGTGAATACATCAACCAACCGAGACAATGAAGGAGTGAAGATACATGGCGTGACTCTCGTCGCCGCAGCGCCGGCCACCAAGGAACGTACGGAGCTCGATGAGTCAATAGCGCCCGATCATCCGTGGATCGTTTTGGTCTGGAATGACCCCATCAATCTCATGAGTTACGTCACTTTTGTGTTGCAGAAATTATTTGGCTACAACCTTGAAAAAGCCACTCAACTGATGCTTGATGTCCACGAAAAGGGCAAGGCCGTGGTGGCTAGCGGTCCAAAAGAAAAATCTGAAATGGATGTTTATCGGCTCCATGAACACGGTTTGTGGGCAACCATGCAGAAGGATTCGCTCTGATATGGCGCGTATCAAACCTCCTTTCGCGGCTACTAAAAAGGGCTTTTCTTTCAATCTCGCTCCCGAAGAGCGCCATGTCGTGCGGCGCCTCATTGGTGAAGTTGGTGAACTTCTCAAAACCTCCGTTGCTGATGACCCAAAAATGGCCCGTCTCTTCCCCCCTGCCTACAGCGCCGACGAGGAAGCTGAAACGGAGTATCAACGACTGATGCGCGACGAATTGGTCACCAGTCGTCTTCATTCCATTCAACAGGTGGAGGAGTTTTTGGCAGACGATTCAGTGGGTCTTCTGACATTCGCCCAACTTGACGCCTTTTCAGCTTCCCTCAACAGCGTTCGCCTGGTTTTGGGCACCCTGCTGGGTGTCGGCGAGGCCGATGAGGATCTTGATGACGAAGATCCCCGAACAGACGAGTTGGCGTTATATAACTTTTTGTCGTGGCTCTTAGAAAATGCGATCCAAGCCCTGATGGATTCGTCCGTCTAGGTGGAGACCGTCGCCCTTCCTGTTAGGGTTGCCACGCTCTCAATCGGACGAGTACCTAGCCCCCATCGTCTAGTGGCCTAGGACACCACCCTTTCAAGGTGGCGGCACGGGTTCGAATCCCGTTGGGGGTGCGAGACCGTTATTTCAACGGTTTGACATACAGTTAGGCAAGATCTAGTTCGTCAGTTTTAGTACATAGCCGAAATTGCAATAACCAAGACAAACGTTTTGGTCTCGTGGTGAAGTTGGAGTTCACGCCGGCCTGTCAAGCCGGAGGTCGCGGGTTCGAGTCCCGTCGGGACCGCCAGTGCGTGTGGGGAAACCCACAAGCACACGGTCGAGTAGCTCAGTCGGCAGAGCGTCCGCCTGAAA
>CAMAYS010000121.1:0-6675 GCA_945862545.1 Bifidobacterium breve
TAGGTAGAGAGCAAGATGGACATTGGTGTTGTACTCCAAACCACTCCGCCCAGTGCACGGGTGGTTGACTTAGCTAAAAAAGCTGAGACATACGGGTTCACACATGTCTGGACTTTTGACAGCCATATTTTGTGGCAGGAACCGTTTCCTATTTTCGCGCAGATCTTGGCAGAGACTCGAAATGTCATTGTTGGACCGATGGTCACGAACCCGGCGACTCGCGACTGGACAGTGACGGCGAGTCTGTTCGCGACATTGAACGAAATGTACGGCAACCGCACGGTGATTGGTATCGGTCGAGGAGACTCCGCTGTTCGAGTCACCAATGGCAAGCCAACAACCCTCGCCACCTTGCGCGAAAGCATTCACGTGATCAGAGAACTCGCCAACGGTCGTGCAGTGCAATACAAAGGTGCTGATTTGCGTCTGCCGTGGGCGAGTAAGTCGAGAGCCGAAGTGTGGGTAGCGGCTTATGGTCCAAAAGCATTAGCGCTCACGGGCGAAGTCGGCGATGGTTTCATCTTGCAGTTGGCAGATCCAAGTATCACTGAGTGGACGATCAAGGCAGTGCGCGATGCTGCTGTTGCAGTGGGTCGGGATCCTCTCAGCATCAAGATTTGTGTGGCTGCTCCGGCCTATGTCACCGATGGGACGCAAGCCGGACTGGTTCATGGACGTGAACAGTGCCGTTGGTTCGGTGGGATGGTGGGCAATCATGTAGCGGACATTGTTGAGCGCTATGGCGACTCAGCACCAGTGCCTAAGGCTCTCACCGATTACATCAAGGATCGTCAGGGATACGACTACAACGAGCACGGTCAGGCTGGCAATAGTCATACAACTTTCGTTCCTGATGAGATCGTTGATCGTTTTTGCATCGTCGGACCGGTTGAAGAACATGTCAGGCGCCTCAACGAATTGCGTGAGATGGGCGTCGATCAATTCTCGGTCTATTTGCAACATGATGCAAAAGACGAAACATTGCGGGCGTACGGCGAAAAGGTGATCCCAGTCATCGCCGAACAAATCGTGGCCAAAGGTTGAGTAACCAAAGATTATGACGACAGTGGCAACGATAAAGAAAAACCATGAGACCGCCCGACGGGTGCGTCGTGCGATTCTTTTCGTCGTGTCGTTGTTGTTCGTAGCAGCGGCTTGGGAACTGTACAAAGTGGTTGGTCCGGAAACCGGCGGCAAAATTTTCGGTTGGAAGTTATTGCCACGTTCGAATAACAACGCGATGCCGCATGTTTGGGACATGCTGATGCGTTATAACCGACCTGAACTTCGTGGTTCCGATCGCAAGATATGGTCGGTTGTTTTAGCAGGTGCCTGGTTCTCGTTCCGATTAGCCCTTGTTGGGTTCGCTATCGGCTCAACTTTAGGATTGGGCTTGTCGATTCTTATGGCCCGTTTCAAGATTGCTGAGCGTGGAATTCTGCCGTACCTCGTGGTGTCGCAAACAGTTCCGTTGATTGCGTTGGCGCCGCTCGTTGTGTCATGGGGCGGCAAGTTGAGTATCGCTGGCTGGACATGGCCCCGTTGGATGTCAGCGGCGGTACTTGGTGCTTTCTTGGCGTTCTTTCCTGTCGCAGTCGGGGCCTTGAAAGGTCTCACCTCGGCACCGTCGGCATCGCTTGAATTGATGGACAGTTATGCCGCTTCTTGGTGGCAGACGCTTCGTAAGTTACGTTTTCCTGCAGCAATACCTTTCATTGTTCCCTCATTGAAACTGGCGGCTTCGGCTTCAGTCATCGGTGTCGTTGTCGCAGAAATTTCGACTGGTCTCAAAGGTGGAATCGGCCGTCTCATCATTGAGTACGCCCGTGAAGCGACCAGCGATCCAGCAAAAGTTTTCACAGCAGTGTTCGGTGCGGCAGCACTCGGGCTTGCCATGTCAGGGTTCGTGACCTTGGCTGATATGTACATGATGCGCAATCGCCCTAAGGAGGCTTCTGTATGAGCGCGGTTGAAATCACCAATATTTCTAAGGCTTTTAACCTTGGCTCAAGTAGCCAAGTCGCTGCCTTAACTGACATCAATTTGTCAATTACATCAGGGGAATTTGTCTCGTTAATCGGTCCGTCCGGATGTGGAAAGTCCACTCTTCTGCGACTGATTGCCAATCTCCTCGAGCCAACATCGGGTGAGCTTGTCGTGAATGGAAAGTCGGCCAAGCAGGCCCGACTCGATCAGGACTATGGCATGGCCTTTCAGCAGTCGGGTCTTTTTGAATGGCGCACGGTTGCCAAAAATATTGAATTGCCCCTTGAACTTAAGGGGTGGGATAAGACAAAGCGTCAGGCTCGTGCTACTGAAATGCTCGAACTCGTTAAGTTATCTGACTTCGCGAATCATTTTCCGTGGCAACTTTCGGGTGGAATGCAACAGCGCGTCGCAATCGCCCGTGCTCTCGCAGTTCACCCTTCGTTGTTATTGATGGACGAACCGTTTGGTGCGCTCGACGAAATGACGCGCGAGCACATGCAAAGTGAGCTTCTTTCCATTTGTCGTACATCTGGGACAACAGTGGTCTTTGTAACACACTCAATTCCAGAAGCGGTGTATTTATCAAATCGTGTTGTTGTGATGTCGCCCCGACCCGGTCGGGTAACCCAGATCGTTGATGTGGGCATCGAAGGTGAACGTAACGATGCAACCCGCGATAACGCAGTGTTCTTCAAGGGAATCACCGCAGTTCGCGAAGCTTTGCGCGGAGTTGAAATGACTGATCACGTGCGAGGTATAGAAGACCGATGAGTTCACGCCCTTTGTCCGTTATTCGCTCGGTGCTGCCGCCCGCCGTTTTCGGCGTGGCGTTTATCGCCGCATGGGAACTAGTAGTGAAGGGTTTCAATCTCAAGCCTTATTTTTTGGCTCCGCCATCAAAGATCGGGCAGAAATTCACTGAAAACATTGACTTAGTTTGGGGTGCGGCCAAAGTTTCAGGCACTAATGCTCTGATCGGTCTGTTGTTGGGCGCATTCCTCGGAATGGCGATGAGTTTTGTATTGAGCCGTTTCAAGTTTTTGAATAACCTCATTACGCCACTGGCGATTGCTTTGAATGCCATTCCTATTTTCGTTTTGGTGGCTGTGCTGAACAACATGTTTGCCATTACCAGCGAAGTGCCACGTCGAATCATGGTGACCCTAGTGGTCTACTTCATTGTTTTAGTCAACGTGGCCAAAGGTCTGACGCAAGTCAGCGCGACACATGTTGAGTTGATGAAGTCGTACGCCGCGAGTGATACACAAATCTTACGCAAGGTGCGAATTCCGAATGCAGTTCCATATTTATTTACTGCACTGAAAATTTCGGCACCAGCGTCGGTGATTACCGCTTTCGTTAGCGAGTATTTCGGGGGTTCGCAGAACGGTTTGGGAAGCCGAATTACAAGCAACATTGCAAATTCGAAGAATGCAGTCGCTTGGGCGTATGTGCTTGGTGCATGCCTCCTGGGACTGTCGTTCTATATGATCTCCAGCTTGCTGGAGGGGGTGGCCACACCGGGTGGCCGCGCCAAACGCACCCGAGAGGACCGCTGAATTTGTCAAAGTGACGAGATTCAATGGTCTATTGTGGTGTCATTAATCCGCGGGCACCGGCCCAAGGGGAGGAGAAAGAAAATGAGAAAGAACAAAGGTTGGAAATTAGCAGCAGGCGTTGTCGCACTGTCACTTGCCGCTGTGGCTTGTGGTGGAAGTGACAGTTCGTCAACTGACTCAAACGCCCCAGCAGATTGTGAGACGACGACAGCAGTTAAGTTGCAGTTGCAGTGGTTTACACAGGCTCAGTTTGCTGGTTACTTCGCTGCTGTTGATCAGGGCTTCTACGCCGCTCAGTGTCTTGACGTCAGCATCCTTGAAGGTGGCGTTGACATCGTGCCACAGCAGCAGCTCGCAGACGGCGCAGTTGATTTTGCTTTGTCATGGGTTCCGAAAGCTCTCGCAAGCCGCGAAGCTGGAGCGAACATCGTTGACATAGCGCAGATCTTCCAGCGTTCGGGAACCTTGCAGGTCTCGTTCAAGGACAAGGGCATCACATCGCCCGCAGACTTTGCTGGTAAGAACATCGGTAACTGGGGCTACGGCAACGAATTTGAAATCTTCGCTGCTTTGACCAAGGCCGGTCTCGATCCCGCCGCTGACGTCACACTCGTTCAGCAGCAGTTTGACATGGCAGCTTTGCTTGCTGGTGACATTGATGCCGCTGAAGCAATGACCTACAACGAATACGCACAGGTGTTGGAAGCAATTGACCCAGCCACTGGCAAGCAGTACACCGCTGACGACTTCAACGTTGTGAGCTACGAAGACGAGGGTGTCGGCATGTTGCAGGACGCCATCTGGGCTTCGGGTGAGCGTCTTGCTAGCGATGCTGCGTACAAGGACACCGCAACCAAGTTCGTTGCTGCCTCAATCCAGGGTTGGGCATTCTGCCGCGATAACGCTCAGGCTTGCGCCGACATCGTTGTTTCAAAGGGTTCAAAGCTTGGTGCATCACACCAGTTGTGGCAGATGAATGAAGTGAACAAGCTCATCTGGCCCGCCGCTGGTGGTGCTGGCATGATTGATGCCGACGCTTGGGATCGCACTGCGACACTTGCTCAGGAGACCAAGAACCTTGAGGGTTCAACCGTTCTTACTGCAGCACCCGATGCTGAGGCTTACACCAATGACATCGTCACAGCCGCTCTCGCCATTCTTGATGGCCTGGGTGTTGACACGAAGGGTTCAAGTTTCACCCCGATCGACGTGACATTGAATGAAGCAGGCGCCTGATTAATCAGGCGCTTCCTTCTGGAAGTGAGAATGGGCGGGCCGCGAAAGCGGCCCGCCCATTTCGCGCTACGCCATCTCTCATGGTGGCAGCAGCACCTGTTGTCTTTGTGTTGCTGTGGAGTACCGGTTTCATTGTGGCGCGTTACGGTACGCGCGATGCGGGGCCACTGACATTTTTGTTCTTGCGGATGGTGATCGCTGCTGGCGTTCTGTGGGCGATAGCTGTCGCAACGAATGCTCCGGCAATATCGTCAACCCAAGTGAAGTGGGCCATGCTGACTGGTTTAGGAATGCACGCGATCTATTTAGGAGGCGTGTTCATCGCTTCCGATCTCGGTCTGCCGTCAGGACTATCTGCGCTCATCGCTGGTCTCCATCCAGTCGTCACCTCGGTCGGCGCACTCTTGTTATTGAGTGAGAAATTGCGACCGCGCCAATGGATCGGGGTCGGGTGTGGGCTTGGTGGCGTGGTCGCAGTTGTCATTGATCGGCTGAACGCAGGAGTTAGCGGAATCACCGCCGGGGCGGTTGTGGCGATGGTCGTATCAGTTGTTGGAATGTCGGCCGGAACTTTGTTGCAACGTTCACGCGGGGTGACGATGCCTTTGTTGCGCGGAACTGCCATTCAATACGTGATCTCCGCTGTTGTTCTCGGTATCGGTTCTGTGAGCGTCGAGCATTTTGAAGTGCGCTGGACAGCAAGATTTTGGTGGTCACTGGTGTGGTCTGTCGTTGTACTTTCAATCACAGCGGTACTAATCATGCTGTGGTTGTTGCAGCGTCATGCAGCGGTAAAAGTCAGCAGCCTGTTTTTCTTAACTCCAGCATTGAGCACAATCGAAGGTGCGGCGTTATTTAGCGAACGTCTGGGAGTGCTGGCTATCTTTGGTTTGCTGGTAGCGCTACTTGGGGTAGCACTCACGACGCGTCAGCCGGTGTAATGCGCGTCAGCGAGGGCGAGAACTTCGTCGAGAATCGCGATACCTGATCGCACATCATCGTCACTGGTTGTCAAAGGTGGCACGACATGAATGCGATTGAAGTGGGCAAAAGGCCACAAGTTTTTCGCCTTACAGGCGCCGATCAGTTCGACCATCGGGGCATTGGCTGGGCCAGCAGCGTTAAACGGCACGAGCGGTTCACGTGTCTCACGATTTTTGACTAGCTCAATCGCCCAAAAAACACCAATGCCACGAACGTCTCCGACGCTCGGGTGATTGGCTTTCAGTTTCTCAAGTTCGGGTCCAATGATGTCACGACCAAGGTGCCGCGCATTGTCAATGATCCCTTCTTCTTCAAAAATATTGATGCTGGCAACAGCTGAGGCACATGCCAATGGATGACCGCTGTAGGTCAGTCCACCTGGAAACTGCCGCTCGCGGAAAGTGTCAGCAATGCGATCGCTAATGATCACGCCGCCCAATGGCAGGTAACCAGAGTTCACACCTTTGGCAAAACAAATCAAGTCAGGTGCGACTTTCCAGTTGTCAATAGCGAACCATTCGCCACATCGACCGAACCCCGACATCACTTCATCAGCAATGAACACAATTCCGAATTCATCACAGATCTTGCGCACGCCGGCCATGTACCCCGGCGGCGGAACCAGAATTCCGTTCGTACCAACGACACCTTCAAGCATGATCGCGGCAACAGTTTGTGGACCTTCGACCATCAACGTGTCGCGCAGGTGTTGCAATGCGCGTTGTGATTCTTCAATATCGCTGCTGCTGTGAAACGCAGAGCGATAGGGGTACGGTCCCCAGAACTTGACGACTCCTGGTAAACCAGGTTCGCTCGGCCAACGGCGTGGATCACCAGTGAGTTGAATTGCTCCACCAGTTGCTCCGTGATAGCTACGGTATGTCGTCAAAATTTTATGACGCCCAGT
>CAMAYS010000122.1:0-6661 GCA_945862545.1 Bifidobacterium breve
ATAATTCAGATGTCCGTTGAGGTGGAAACAAAAGATAGTGCGGCCCTTTCTGAGGCTGAACTAGAAGCTTTAGCCCTCATGGGAGGGTCATTCGACGCCCCGAGGTTGCTCAAGGCCCAACAAGATTGGGTTTTGTGTACCACGGCTACCTTGAACGGGACAATACACGGCTTCACCTTTTCCACGCTGGAACGTATTGGAGGCACCCCCTGTGTCCTTTTCGGCTTGATGAGTGTCAAGCGATCACCTAAACGAGATCAGGTTCTCAAAGGACTATTGGCAGAGGCATATCACCGCGCCCTGATGGCCTTTCCCGACGAGGATGTCGTCGTGGGAAGTCGGTTTGTCTCCGCCGAAGGGCTCGAAGCATTTAAAAACCTCAGTGAGTTAATACCCCGTCCCGGACACCGAGCCGTTGGTGAAGAGCGTGCATGGGGACGCCGCTTGGCACGTCGTTTCGGAGTTGATGCGCATTACGACGAAAAAACCTTCATCGTGACGAAGAAGGGATTGTCGGGTTTCCTTGATCATGAATCAAGTAAACCGGAAAAGATCAAACCAGAGATAGCAGATTTGTTCACTGAGGTGAAACCTGGTGTGGGTGCTTGTTTGATCGTTCACGGGTGGACGATGACAGAGGATTTGCTGAAACTTGGCAAGCACTAATTCTGACAACAGATTTTTCAGCACTGCGTTAGGGCAGATTGTTCGTCGGCGTCGCATGACGCGGACTTTTGAGGGAGGTCCAAGTCTGGAGGACCTCACGAAGCTTGGCGAGTTGGCCATACGTGCCCCATCTGCTGGTTTTTCTCAAGGAGCACATCTTTTGATATTGGTAGGCGAAGATTTGCAGAGGTTTTGGCAAGTGTCCGGAGTGGGAGCTTGGTTTGGCAAAACATCACCAGGGGTTCTGGATGCCCAAGCCGTAATTTTGGTGTTGGCCGACGAGTCGGCTTACACCAACCGCTACTCCGAAGGAGATAAGGCCGGACACGGACTTGAAAAAGCTGAGAATTGGGTTAAGCCGATGTGGCTCACTGATGCTGCGCTAGTGACTCAAAATCTCTTACTTTTGATTGAAGAGCAGCGTTGGGGGGCTCTGCTATTTGATCTCTTCGTAGAGCCACGCAAACTTCTTGATGCATTTGAGGTTCCTGCAAATGTCCATTGCGCCGGTGTTGTCGCTGTCGGCTATCGACACCCACAGGATCAACCCTCTGGTACTCCGACGCAACGCCAACGCAAGGCGTCCGTTGATCTACTGCACATCGGAACTTGGAATACCCACATTGGGGACTCTCTGGGCTAAGAAAAACCAGGCTTCATTGGTTTAGAATACAAAAGTCAGCTTTATCGATAGGACACATTTATGGCTCAGCAGATTCCCCACGTTGCCTACCTTGAATTGGGCGATTCGCCACATTTGGTGGCTAACGAATGCACAACCTGCGGGGCGCGTTACTTTGACCGCCGCAACGCATGCGCAAAATGCTTCAACAATGATTTCAAAAAAGCAGCGATTTCTCCGGACGGAATCTTGAAGTCGTTCACCATCGTGGCTTTCGCTGCGCCTGGAGTGCCAGTACCTTTCGTAGCGGGAATTATTGACTGCAATGGAACGAGCGTGCGCGGCAATATCGTCGATTGTGACCCCACTCCAGAAAAAGTTTCTCTTGGAATGAAGGTGCGTTTAACCACTTTCAGTTTGGGAACAGACGAAGATGGAACTGAAGCCATTGGTTTTGGTTTTGCTCCTGCTTGATACGACACAATTACCCACACACAGAACCTACGAAAGCGAAGGCACTCATCATGGCAAGTGACGACATTTGGATCCTCGGGATTGCAATGACAAAGTTTGGCAAGCATTCAGATAAGGACATCGTTGACCTTGGTTCGCAAGCAGCAATTGCTGCTTTGGCAGATGCTGGTGTGACCATGGCCGATATTGGCATCTTGGCGGCAGGCAACCTGATGGGGGCTGGAGCCGGTTTCGGGCAGCAATTGCAGAAACAAATTGGTCAAACAGGTATTCCAGTGTTCAACGTGGCTAACGCTTGTGCAACCGGCGCAACTGCATTACGCACAGCGATTATGGCGGTTAAAGCCGGAGAAGCCCGTATGGGACTTGCTGTTGGGGCCGAAAAGCTTTCAGGAGCAGGTTTGCTCGGAGGCGGCGGGACCTCCAAGAAGAGCGGTAACAAATTTGAGCCGAGCGGACGCTTTGGCAGCGTTATGCCGACCGATGGTCGTATTGGTACGGACACCATGCCGGGCACTTTTGCTCAGGTCGGTATGGAATATGGCCATAAATATGGTGGCGTCTCCTTTGAACTCTTCGCTCGTATCTCGGAAAAGAATCATGCTCACTCAGTTCTGAATCCCATGGCCGCTTATCAAAAGCGTTTCACTCTTGATGAGATTATGAACGACATGATGATCGCTTATCCGAACACTCGCCCGATGTGCTCCGCTAACTGTGATGGCGCTGCTGCTGCTGTTGTCACTTCCGGAGAAGTGTTGCGAACCCTGTCGGCGGAACAACAGCGTCGAGCCATCAAGGTTTCAGCTTCTGTGTTAACGAGCGACCCGTATCAAGAGTCCTGCCAAGTTCTTCCAGATGTCAACACCTTGACGCGTAATGCTGCGATCATCGCCTATGAACAAGCTGGAGTTTCACCGAGTGATCTTGATCTCGTGGAACTTCATGACTGCTTCGCCACCGCCGAATTAGTTCACTACGACAATCTCATGCTCTGTCCTGAGGGCGGTGCTGTGGACTTCTTTATGAGCGGCGCTACCTGGCGCGACGGTTCAACCCCAGTCAATGTTTCCGGTGGTCTGGAGTCCAAAGGTCACCCGATTGCGGCTACAGGAATAGCCAATATCTGGGAGGTGTGTCATCACCTGCGTAATGAGGCTGGGGATAGGCAAATCAAAGACGCCAAGGTAGGTCTTGCCCACGTCATCGGACTCGGTTCGGCCTGTGGTATCCACATCCTTGAGCGCAGCGGTCTCTAAGAATCAAGCACCAGTGGAGTGAAAACCGCCGTCAACATGGATCATCGATCCTGTTGTAGCAGGGAACCAATCTGAAAGTAGGGCCACAACGGCGCGTGCCACGGGCTCTCCGTTCGTCACGTCCCAACCAAGGGGAGCGCGTTCATCCCAGATATCTTCAAACTTTTTGAAGCCAGGAATTGACTTAGCGGCCATCGTCTTAATGGGACCAGCGGCGATCAAGTTCGTGCGAATTCCCTGCGGGCCCAATTCTTTCGCCAAATATCGGTTAATGCTCTCCAAGGCCGACTTCGCAACACCCATCCAGTTGTATGCCGGCCAAGCCACAGTGTTATCGAAATCCAATCCCACTATTGATCCACCACGTTCCATCAAAGGTACAAAAACGTCAGCAAGAAATTTCAGAGAGTAGGCACTGATATGCATTGCTGTAGCGACATCTTCCCAAGACGCCGCCATGAAATCGTCTCCGAGACAATTCTCTGGGGCGTAACCAATGGAATGGACAACACCATCAACCTTGCCCCATTTTTCGCGTAAATGTAGGCGAACTATTTCTCCATGTTCGGGAACAGTCACATCGAGTTCCAGCACTTCAACAGTTTGTGACAACTTGCGCGCTGTGCGTGTTGTGAGGGATAAAGCTCGCCCTGCACCGGTCAACACAACTTGCGCACCCTGTTCAAGGGCTAAAGACGCCACTCCAAAGGCTAAGGAGGCATCCGTTAGGACACCCGTGACGACTATTCGTTTCCCATCAAGAAGACCCATACAGTCAAACTAGTTCGTAGCATTGACGCTAAGCACCCATCAACGCCACCTCCATGATCATTCATTCGTTTAAGTAGGATGTTTTCGGCCATGATGTGGCATTGTTTAGGTATGCGTATTGGAATTCTCGGAGGCACTGGTCCTGCTGGTTCGGCTCTAGCGGCACGTTTGGCATCCATAGGATTTGATGTCGTCATTGGCTCTCGCTCAAGCGAACGAGCACATGAGGTCGTTGTTGAATTTGTTGCAAAATTTCCAGACTTGGAAAGTCATTTGTCTGGTGGCGACAATGCTCACGCAAGTCAGTGCGATCTCCTGGTCATTGCCACGCCGTGGGACTCCGCTGCCACCACAGTTCAAGAAAATGCTGCTGCGCTCTCAGGCAAGATCGTTATCAGTATGGCCAATGCTTTGGTTCGTGTTGCTGGTGAGTTTCAACCGCTGTTGCCACCTCGCGGCAGCGTTGCAGCGCACATCCAGGCAGCGATTCCCCTCAGTCGTGTCGTGGCAGCGTTCCATCATCTTCCAGCAAAAGAGCTTGGCCATATCGGCCAGCCCATTGATTCCGATGTACTGATTTGTTCTGATGATCGAGACGCGATCCAGATAGTGAGCGAGATCGTCGAACGTATTCCGGGTTGTCGTCCACTCGACGCAGGTTTGCTCTCCAACGCGATGGCCATTGAAGCATTTACCGCAGTTCTCTTGCAACTCAATGTCCGTTACAAAACTCGAGTAGCACCGAAGCTTACGGGTATTCGCCAACCCGCTGATCAGAAAAAGATTTGACCCAAGCGTGCCAATCAATCTCTTCGACACAGCCAAGCAAGAAGTTGTTCCTTTCGAGCCTGATCATTTGGTTTCAATGTATACATGCGGAATTACGCCATATGACGCCACTCACATCGGCCACGCAGCCACCTTTATGGCATACGACGTTCTTCAGCGCCGATTGATTGATCTCGGTCACGAAGTTCGCTGTGTTCGTAACGTCACAGACGTCGATGATCCACTCTTTGCTAAGGCACGAGATTTAGGGGTCCATTATCTCGATCTAGCAGCTGGCGAGGAGGCTCGTTTCGAAAGAGACATGGAAGCATTGAATGCCTTACCCGTGTATTCAACCCCTCGTGCCTCGTCAGCGATCGCAGATATTCGGGGTTTTATTGGGATGGTCCTTGAGAGGGGATATGCCTATGTGGTCGGTGGGTCGGTGTATTTCGACATCAGCAAAAGCCCGAATTTCGGAACGATCAGTCACTACAGTCGCCAGAAAATGCTTGATCTCGCGCGCGAGCGTGGAGGCGATGTCGACAACCCAAACAAACGTGATCCGCTTGATTTTGTTCTCTGGCATCCGTCAGCCAGTGATGAGCCTTCTTGGGAGGCAGTCTGGGGTGCAGGTCGACCAGGCTGGCATATCGAATGCAGTGCCCTAGCATTACGCGAATTGGGCGAGACCATTGATCTTCATGGTGGTGGAAGTGATTTGATCTATCCACATCACGAATGTGAGCGGGCTCAAAGTGAGGCAGCCACTGGAAGTCCTTTTGTTAAGCATTGGATGCACGTAGCAATGGTCTTCATGGACGGTGCAAAGATGTCCAAAAGCCTAGGTAACCTCGTCTTTGTTGATGCACTCCGCAAACTGTGGGATCCCCGTGCCATTCGTCTGGCGATCATCAATCACCATTATCGCTTTGAATGGGAGTGGAACGATACTCACATGCCGTTCGCTCTCAAGCGATTGCAGGCATGGCAGGAGAGTCTCGATTTTCCCACTGATCCTTCAACTTTGCAGGCGGTTCGCTCACATCTGGATAATGATTTGGATACTCCACGAGCCTTACAAAGTATTGATGAAGCAGTGAGTCAAGGTTTGTGCGGGCGCGAAGCGGCGGCATTGTTAGGCGTCATCCTCTAAAGGCGTGCACGCACCTTTTAATCACGCTTCGTGGCGGTTGTCTGCCCCTAAACTGTCAACAATGTCCGATATCACGATCAAACTTCCCGATGGAACGCTTAAAGTCGTGCCTTCCGATGCCACGGCTTTAAGTTTGGCCTCGTCAATCAGTCGAAATTTGGCTAAGGCAGCGATAACAGCCGTCATTGACGACAAAGAAGTTGATCTGTCAACTCCACTCGATGACGGCAATGTGGTGCACATTATTACTGTCGATTCCGAAGCAGGACGTCATGTCCTGCGCCATTCAACTGCACATGTCATGGCTCAAGCTGTTTTACAGATGTACCCAGGTGCCAAGTACACGATTGGTCCCGCTATTGAGAATGGCTTTTATTACGATTTTGACCTCGGAGATAGAGTTTTTACTGAGGATGATCTGTCCCTGGTTGAAGTCACCATGCGCAAGATCATTGCTGCCAATCAGCCATTCGTGCGCTCAGAAATACCGGTTTCAGAGGCCTTAACGCTTTTCGCTGCGCAACCTTATAAGTGTGAAATCATTACGAGAGTCACGGGTGGTGGCGCTGACAGCGTCGATAACGCAGAGGTTGGCGGCTCGGGGGACTCCGTCAGCATTTATCGAAACACTGATGAGTTTGTTGATTTGTGTTTGGGTCCCCATGTCCCCTCAACTGGACGACTCGGACACTTCAAGTTGCAAAAAGTTTCCTCTGCCTATTGGAGAGGGAATGAAAAAGGGCCAGTCCTGCAAAGGATTTATGGGACCGCATGGGAAAGCAAAGTAGCTCTTGAAGAATACTTGCATCGACTTGTTGAGGCAGAGCGACGGGATCATCGCAAACTCGCAGTTGAATTAGATCTCTTGTCATTTCCCTCAGAATTGGGAGGTGGGCTTGCCGTGTGGCATCCAAAGGGGGCGATCATCCGCAAGTTGATGGAGGA
>CAMAYS010000123.1:0-6566 GCA_945862545.1 Bifidobacterium breve
GGTCCCCGTTATTGGGTGCTTGATGGTCTTGGCACAAAAGTTGCTTTCGTTGAACCCGTGATGCGTGACTTCAATGGTTTAATGATGCGTCGCATCGCCACGGTTGATCTGGGTGATAAGCCAGCCACAGTTCCGTACGAAGAACGTTATGTCAATCGTGGGGCAGTCTTTTTCTTTGACGCAGGCTCTGTTGTTTACGAGTTAATTAATGCCCAGGGCAAGGCATATGTCATGCAGGCTTACTGTGTGGGCGTTGACCCCACTTTGAATTTGGATAACTTGGTCGACCTCGCTGCTCGGCTAGACCTGCCGACCGGTTGGTCTTTTCGGAGCCGAATCTTGGATGCTGAGTTGGTCGTAGATACCACCGATCATCCCGCAACCGTGGTGCAAGACGAATTTGAAAACACTTATACCTTGCCTTATTGATCGTCTACGGAATGAGTAGCACGCGGCCGAAGGCCTGTCGACTCTCGATATAGCGGTGTGCCTCAGAGGCTTGCGATAGAGAAAACTTTTTGTCGAGGACCACAGAAAGTTTTTGATCAGCGATTCGTTGCAGAAGTGATCCGATGAGAGGGTGAGTTCGCTGCGGATTGAAAGCCATTTCAATGCCGAGAAACACGCCAGTAATCGAAGCATTCTTCTGCATGATCGGCCACACTTCGGGGGGAGTCACTTCTCGTCCAGCTCGTCCGACCCAACTGATTCGGCCTCGGTAAGCAAGAGCAGCGATGCTGCCCTCAAGGGTGCTACCTCCAACTGAATCAACCACTAGGTTCGCCCCGCGCCCATCGGTGAATGCCATGACCTCTTTTGCAGCATCAGTTTTTGTGTAATTAATGCCGTGATCAAGTCCGTAATCTCTCAAGCGTTGTAGGCGGTCATCACTTGATGAGGTGGCAATAACAGTTGCTCCGGCAGCCTTAGCTAACTGAATAGCGGCAATACCCACTCCGCTGGCACCCGCTTGAATCAAGACTGTTTCACCTGCGACGAGATGACCAAACTCGAATAAGCAATCATCGGCGGTTCCGAATTCAATCGGTACGCCTGCGGCGAGTTCAATATCCAAACCTTCGGGGATGGCCCATGCCGATGAAGCGGGCACACTAATGACTTCGGCATGTGATCCGAAGCCCATCGTGGCTACAACCGCTTGTCCAGCGACGAATGAAGTCACACCTTCACCGACTTGTCGGATGATTCCAGCGGCCTGATAACCCACGATGTGTGGAGTTGTTGCCAGTACTCCGCCTTGGCGGTGGAGTGTGTCGCCACCTTGAATGGCGATTGCCTTGACGTCAATCAGTAAGCCACCCGGACGCAATGCGGGTTCAGGGAACTCTTCGTAGCGCAAAACCTCTGGGCCACCTACTTGATAAAAAACGGCTGCTTTCATATCGGCAACCCTATTACACGGTGGACTTGATCGATTCTGGCAGAGTGCATGAGATGTGGAATTTGGGAAATAAAGAAGCCCCGTTGCTTGCGCAACGGGGCTTCGAGTACTTGGACTAAGACTGAGAAGTAATTACTTCCTTTTAGGAGCGGCCTTCTTTTTTGGGGCTGCTTTCTTAGGGGCTGCCTTGCGAGCAACTACCTTCTTAGGAGCGGCCTTCTTTTTTGGGGTTGCTTTCTTAGGGGCTGCCTTGCGAGCAACTGCCTTTTTGGCTGGAGCTTTTTTGGCAACTGCTTTCTTGGCTGGAGCGGCCTTAGCGGCGGCTGCCGCAACTGCACCAGCTTTGTTCAACTTAGGGGCAGGAGATACGCCAAGGGCGATGTCCTTAAAGCCTTTGAGGGCTGTGATTTTGGCGACAGTCTTCGCGGCGATCTTGATAGTCGCACCCGTT
Organism: Bifidobacterium breve; assembly: GCA_945862545.1. Taxonomy (GTDB): domain Bacteria; phylum Actinomycetota; class Acidimicrobiia; order Acidimicrobiales; family Ilumatobacteraceae; genus Casp-actino8. The sequence continues at coordinate 1,854 of CAMAYS010000123.1, forward strand.
GCAGGGTTGCGACCCATGCGTGCGGGACGCTTGATCTTGGCGAATTTGGCAAAGCCCGAGATGTTCACGATTTCGCCCTTGGCCACAGTGGCCAAGATGACGTTGATCGTTCCCTCTACGAGGTTTGTTGCCGTTTTCTTGTCGGCACCGGTGTGGTCTGATACTGCTTGGATTAGCTCTCGTTTCTTCATGAATCCAAACATATTTCATGAAATGCTGGAAATGGGGGATTTCCGTTGGTTTTTTTGATTTTTTTTCTGCAGTCGTCAAATTGCGCTACGCACTGGTTTCTCTCCCTAAGAGCGAATATGGGTACTTTCACTAGGGTTCAGTCAGAGCGCAACTTTGGAAATAAGTCGGGGGGCAACGATGACGATTCCGCATCAGTTCACGAGGGAAGCAGTCGCACAAGCCAGTGTTGACGCCTTTCGACCTTATGAAGATTTTCTCAAATCAGGCGAGCCGTATGTGTCGATTTATCTGAACAATCAGTGGCTAACTCCTCCCAAGGCCGACGAAGAACTGCAATGGGGTCAGGGTTATTATTACGACACAACGGTTGCCCGCAAGCACGACTACTGGAAAGATATTGATCTTCCACAACCGACAAAAGACATCAGAGTGATGCGGCAAAATCTTTTTGAGTGGGGCTACTGCTTGATTGAAGATGGCATGTCGCAAGAGCAGTGTCAGCGGATGCGGGCGCGTATCGAAGAACAAGCAGCGGCAGAACGTGCTTTAGGAATTGCTTATCTAGTGCAGTCTCAACAACACGTGTGGTCACTTGTGAACAAAGGTACAGACTTTGTGAAGTGTCTTGAGCACGACCCGCAAGGAGTTCAGGCAGGGCCAATCATTGAGTGTTTATTGGATGAAACGCTTGGTTCGGGATGGAATCACTTTAGTTTCTTATCGAATATTTCATATCCAAATTGTCATCCACAGGCCATGCATCAAGATCAAACATTCATTGCGCCGTATAACCCGCGCGAAGCACCAGTGTTAGTGAACACGATGTATGTGTTAGAGGACGTTAATGAAATCAATGGTGGAACATTATTAATTCCAGGTTCACATAAACCCAATGGCAGTGGTGGACCGTATGCGTTATACGGTGCAATGCCCCGCCCGATAAATCTTGAGGCTAAAGCTGGCACGATCTTGATGTTTGATGGACGTGTGTTGCATGGCGGAGCGGTGAATCATTCGGACAAGTTTCGCTACGTGATTACCAATTCATGTGTGAAGAGTTTTATCCGTCAGCAAGAGAATTTTTTGCTGACGGTGAGCCCTGAAGTATTAGCCAGGGCGAGTGACAAGTTGCTCTGGCGTCTCGGATTCCAGTCGCAAATTACGGCCAATTTGGTTGAGGGATATGGCTACCAGGGGACGGGAAAAATGGGTGATTCCAATGGCTCAGTGGCCCATGTTCGCCGCGAGATTGACGCTGGGAATTACCAACATGTAGGGGCCCTGACGATGGACGATGTGACAAAGATTTCAGCCGACCATTTCGCTCTGGCGCGTATTCAGCGTCAAAACGAGACATTTCGCACGCCTGAACACATCCGCAAAATGATGGACATGACACTGTGATCTAGTTGTGCTCGTAGCCTGAGAAGTCGTGATTGTGATCGACGCTCAGGGACTCAAGGCATCGCGTCCCAATCGACCTTTGTTCGCCGATGTCTCACTGACCGTCAGCGATGGCGACCGTATCGGTGTGGTGGGTCTCAATGGATGTGGAAAAAGCACACTGCTGCGCATGATCAGCGGGGATCTTGAACCGGAAGCAGGTGTGGTTCGTCGTGGGCGCAATGCGCGGGTCGGCATCCTTGGGCAGACCCCAGTTCTGCCCGTGGGAACTGTTCGTGAGGCTGTCGGCGGTACGTGGCAGGGTGAAGCGATGTTGGATCGTCTTGGTATGAGCGGTCTGATTGAGAGCCAAACCGATGAATTATCTGGTGTGCAGAAGAAGCGGGTGGCCTTAGCGGCGCTCTTGATTGGCGAGTGGGAGGCCCTCATTCTTGATGAGCCAACCAACCATCTTGATTTAGATGCCATTGCTTATCTCGAAGAGTGGCTCGCACATTACAACGGGGGATTGTTGCTGGTCACTCATGATCGCCATGTATTAGATCGAGTGACAACAAAAGTTCTTGAGATTGATCGCGGCAAGGCATATCTCCATGTCCCAGTTGGCTGGCACGCTGGATCTGGTTATGCGGCGTATCTTTCGGGGCGCAGTGAGCGAGAGGAACAAGCGGCCACTGCCGAGCAGGTACGCAAGAACTTGGCAAAGACTGAATTGGCGTGGTTACGCCGTGGAGCACCAGCGCGCACTACCAAGGCAAAATCTCGCGTGGCTTCAGCGACTGCTCTGGTGAACACCAAAGCCGAAGCACCAGCGCGTCAAGGCGAATTGGGTTTAGGCAGAGACCTTGGATCGAAACGACTTGGTTCAAAAGGAATTGAATTGCACGGTGTGGGTTTTAGTTGGCCGAATGGTCAGCGAGTGTTAGCACCCTTTGAGCACATGCTGGAGCCGGGTGACCGTTTGGGCATCGTTGGACCAAATGGCGCGGGTAAGAGCACTTTGCTCGATCTCATTTCGCAACGCCTCACGCCCACCGAGGGAACGATTGATATCGGACGCACAGTCAAGATTGGGTACTACGACCAATTGGGTCGAGAACTAGATGTCACTCAGAGAGTGCGCGATGCGGTAGCGGGGGATAAGGGCTCTCCATCTCTTGAAGATATTAATTTGATGAAGCGTTTTTGGTTTGATGGTGATTCCCAATTCGCTGAAATCTCGACTTTGTCGGGAGGTGAGCGCCGGCGTTTGCAATTGTTGTTAACTCTGATTGAACAGCCCAATGTTTTATTGTTAGATGAACCGACAAACGATCTTGATCTCGACACCTTGCGAGCGATGGAGGATTTCCTTGATGACTGGCCAGGCATTGTTCTTGTGGTGAGTCATGATCGAGCCTTTTTGGACCGCACGGTTGAAGAAGTCTTGGCTCTTGATGGTCAGGGTGGCGCATCGCTGGTGCGCGGAGGGGTTGCGGGATGGCTTAAACAGCGAATCGAACGAGGGTCAAAGCCTTCGCAGGGGACTAAGAGTGTGAGTAGCAGTAAAGTTGAAAACGCAGGCGCTATATCGGTGATCCCTACGCCAGCGAAATCGGGTTCAATGAAAAGCCCAAGCACTTTAAAGCGCTTAGTTGGGCAGGCAGAAAAAGCCCTCGCGCAGGCCATCGCCGAGCGGGATATGCGTAGTGCCGAGCTTGTCACCGAGGCATCAAGTTCATCGGCCAGCCATGACTTGTTAGCAAAAATTGGTAGTCAACTGGCGGCAGCGCAAACAAAAGTCGATACTGCGGAGGACTCCTGGCTCTCGTTGGCTGCCGAGGCCGAAAGTCGTGGTATTGATATGTCGTGAGCAATTCAACATCGCCCCTCGGATATCGCTTCCCTGGTGGCAGATACACGATTGCTGACTGGGAAAACTGGCTACTGACTGACTGCACAACGGCGCAAGTGCTGCCCGAGAACCTTGCTCATCCGGTGTCTTTGTTTCATGTCCCGATTCTTGGCGCAGGCACGAGTATCGCTGAGTTGTTTGAAATTTGTGGTGCCGAGGGCCCTGGGTCTGTCGGCCTTGATGGCTATGACTGGGAGTACATGCATCCATTGCGAGTGGGTATTGAGTACCGCATGGAGGGTGGGATTGTGCGCTGGGAAAATCTTGTGGACGAACGCGATCAGCCCTATGACTCCATGAGTTTTTCTATTGAGATGTTTGACGGTTCAGAATTAGTCGCGCGAATAACCAACACGTGGCGATTTCGTCGAAAAAAAGTAGTGAGCGCATGAGTCGTATCATCAATGTTGGCGATCAATTACCTGAGTTTGTAGTCCCAAGTGTTGACCCAGCGCGCATGAAAACAATGGCTGCTATTTTGCGCGATCCGTATCGCGTGCATTGGGATCGTGAAGCCACGCGTGAGATGGGTCTTGATGGGCGTGTCATTAATCAAGGTCCGCTCAACCTCAGCTATATCGTCAATATGTTGCACGCTTTCGCAGGTCCGACGTCAATTCGACGACTCACTGTGTCATTCGGTCGACCTGTATTTGACGGTGACCTCGTTGTTGCTGGTGGTGAGGTGACTGAGGTTCAAGATTCATTGTTGGTCTGTGGGGTATGGCTCAAGCGTGGAGATGAGATTGTTGTGTCGGGCACCGCGGTTGTCGATGTCGCTGCGTTGGCTAGCGTCTCATCATGAACTGGTCGTCAATGGAGTCAGCAGTCGCAGCGATGCGCCCGATTGATACTTTGGCGGTTCCCCTCGGGCCGGGAGCGCCAGGTGCTTTTCTACATTCCCTAGGCAACGACACTGAACCAGAACGTTTCACTGATCTCAAAGTATTCAGCGCGTTGCTGCCAGACCTATATGCCATTTTTGCGCGCCCAGGGGTGCATCTGAAAAGCGGATTTTTTGGACCCGCAGAACGATTTCTTCGTGATACTGGGGCAGATGTGGATTTTGTGCCCGCAGACTTTCGTCGCTTTGAACCTACTTTGGCCCATCTCAAGCCGAGAGTATTGGCACTAGCGGCGTCAATGCCCGTGGATGGACGAGTCTCGTTGTCATTGCATGCTGGTGCGTTCACAAAGGAAATTAGCAGTGTGATCAGTGATCC
>CAMAYS010000124.1:0-6556 GCA_945862545.1 Bifidobacterium breve
CGATGCCTCTAAGAGCCGTGCAGCAATCTGACGAGCTTTGTCGGCAACAACTCCAGCAGCGCGCCACACATTGGTGCCACCGATTTGTACCGAGCGCGATCCACCAGTGATTTCACCACTGCGGACCAAGTCGGTATCGCCGTGGACCACCGTAATGTTCTCGAAGGGAATACCGAGGCGATCACTCACCAACATCGCCCACGTTGTGCGGTGACCTTGTCCATATGGGGTCGTACCCGAGATCACTTGGGCGTGCACCGTGCCATCGGCCCCACTCATAACTTCAACAATGCCAAGTTCGGCACCACCCGACATAGCGGTGATCTCGACATACACAGCAAGTCCGAGTCCGAGTTGCACGTTCGCTCCACTCTCACGGCGAGTCTGCTGTTCAGCACGCAATTCGTCGTATCGCGAAACAACGAGCAACTTTTCCATAGCACCCGGATAATCACCACTATCGTATACCGTGCCCGTCCCATTTGTATAAGGAAATTGGTCCTGAGCTACGAGATTGCGGCGTCGAACCTCTGCTGGATCCATACCGATTTCGGCAGCGAACATATCGACAGCACGCTCAATCGCTGCTGCCGCTTCGGGGCGACCAGCACCGCGATAAGCCAATGTTGGCACGGTATTTGTCACCACTGATTGTGACTTCATCGACGCGTTCGGTATGTGATAGGTGCCCGTCAACATACGCCCAGTCATGAACGGAAGGAAGGCTCCAAAGCGCGGGTACGCACCAGACTCTTGGATCACCCGCATCTCGTAAGCGGTGATCTTGCCGTCGCGATTTCCGCCGATACGCACATCTTGAATTTGCCCACGACCATGTCCAAGACCATTCATGCTTTCGGTACGACTTTCGGTGTAGCGCACTGGACGATTAACGCGCTTGGCTAACCACGGCAGCAATAAATCCTCAGGATAGAAAAAAGCCTTGGCACCGAAACCTCCACCGACGTCAGGAGTAATCACCCGAATCTGTTCAGGTGGAAGTTCGTAAAATGCGCAGAGCTGATTGCGAATCGGGTGCGCTCCCTGGCAGGCCTGCCAATGAGTGAGGCGTCGAATGCCGTCGGGCCCCGCTTCCTCCCAACGACTTGCGCTGACGCGCCCCTCAAGTGGGCTTGGGGCAATACGGCGATTCACAATTCGTGATTCAACAATCACTTCGCAACTACTGAAATCAACTTCTTGTCCCGCTGATAGTTCTACGACCACATTGCTTGCGTGTTCAGGGAACAACAACACATCACTCGTGAGCGCCTCTTCAGGATCAACGACGGCTGGAAGTGCCTCGTAATCTACATACACCGCTTCAGCGGCATCCACGGCGAGTGCACGAGACTCAGCGACCACTGCGGCAATCAATTCGCCGACAAAGCGAACCGTCCCGTCGGCTAAAGCAGGTCGGCGAATGCCGGCTGGCAACAACGGCATGTCCATCGGCAGTGGACCTAATCCATCGGCGACCACATCGGCGTGAGTAAAGACTCCGAGTACCCCTGGCATGTCTTGAGCCACGGCAATGTCGATGCCACGGATACGCGCATGGGCCATCGCGGAACGGACATAAACCACATGGGTTGCACCTGGCAATGCGAGGTTGTCGATAAATGTGCCGCGGCCCATCACCAAATCTGGATCTTCAGTACGTAGTACCCGCTCGCCAATCATTCCCATACTCGTCTCCCATCACTCTTCGGTCATTAGTTGCCGTTTCGGCTACCCATCATGACCACCTCTCAGCGTAGATTAGAAGCCATGACTGTTACTGAGTCCGCACCCGTAAAAGCCGAACGTTGGACACACCAATGGAAAGAACTCTACGAGGAGGTCATCACCACTGGTCTGTGTACTGGCTGTGCTGGCTGCGTTGTCACCTGCCCGCATGATGTCATCGGTTACGAGCACGAAGAGGGTAAGTACATCCCTTTCCATATTGAGGAAGAACTCGGTCTAGACAATTGCATCCACGGTGAAAAGGGTTGCACGACCTGCACCCGCGCCTGCCCACGTTTTCGTAAATGGGAAGAAGCAGCTGACACTCACCTTTTTGGTCGCACGCGTGAGCCAGAAGAAATGTCGGGAATCTGGCGTCAGTTATTGTTGACACGCGCAACCGACAAAGAACAACACGAAAAAGGCCAAGATGGTGGCTTTGTTTCGGCGATGCTGATTTGGTTGATGGATAACGACTACATCGAAGCGGCCCTCGTCAGTGGCGTTGAGCCCGATGACGCATGGAAAGCCAAGCCAGTTTTGGCTCGCAATAAAGAAGAAGTTTTAGCCACTGCTGGCTCGCGCTATACCTATTGCGCTAATCCGTTGGCTTTGCGTGAAGCCAAAGAGCAAGGACTTTCTCGACTCGCACTTGTCGGCATGGGATGCCAAACTTCATCGCCAGCAGTGATGTGGGATCGTAAAGCAGGCAAAGTCGGCAAGCCATTTTTGTTCAACATTGGTTTACTCTGTTCGAAAACTTTTGACGATGCCATTTTTGTCGAACTCTTTGAAGCCAAATATGGCTTAAAGAAACAAGACATGGTGAAGATGAACATTAAGGGCGCCTTCCAGATTTGGATGAAGGATGGTTCATTCCACGAAATCAATCTCAAGGAATGTCACCAATGGACGCGTCAAGGTTGCAAGAGTTGTCCAGACTTTGCTGCCGAACATGCAGATATTTCTACGGGCGGTATCGGTAAGGACAATGACTGGACGCTCACCATCGTGCGTACCGAACTGGGCGAAGAAGTCATCAACCGCATGATTGCTGATGGTGTCATCGAGTCACGACCTGCTCAAGAAGACGAAGTGGCGATGAAGTTGTTACGTACTTTGAGCATTGTCAGTCGTCGTCGTTGGCCAGAGTGGGCAGAGGCCTCGGTTTCCATCGGAGTGCCACCACCGAAGAAAAAAGTTGACGGCACGGAACCAGCCGCCCACTAACCAAAAAATGGTTAACCGAGGGTTGGATTTTCGGCGATTGAGGCACGCTTCATACGCTCAACAGGTGCTTGACGAAAATCTGGATGAGTCAAAATCCAAAACTGATTAGCCACGACTGCATCATGAACCTGTTGCGCCACATCAGTAGCAGCGATTCCGCCCTCAACGCCAGCCTTCAACATTTCATTCATCATTGAGGCAATGGGGTCAGTTGGTTCGGCAGGTTGTGCACCAAGACGATCACTCCACTTAATATCTGTCGTCAAATTTGTCTTCACAAAACCAGGACACAACACGCTGCACCTCACACCCGAACCTTTTGCTTCAAGTTCAAGAAACAATCCTTCGCTGATCGCAACAACCGCATGCTTAGTGGCGTTATAGGGGCCGAAGCCTGGCATCGCCACAAGCCCAGCCATGGAAGCTGTATTCACGATGTGACCTTCGTTTTGATCGAGCATGATCGGCAGGAATGAACGGATTCCGTGGATGACTCCGTACAAGTTGATGTTGATCACCCAATCCCAAACACTCATGGGTCCGGTCCACTGATCACCAACGCCAGCGACTCCAGCGTTATTGCAGAGCACATGTGCCGCGCCATACTTCTCCAGCGTCTTGCGGGCCAACTCTTCAACACTCTCGCCCAAGGACACATCAACCGTGACCGGAAATACATCCGCGCCATTTTCCGTTAGTTCGGCTTCTACATTGCGCAGTTTCACCTCATCCACGTCGGCAAGAACGATTTTCATGCCAGCCGCGATAAAGCGGTCGGTCATCGCTCGACCGATACCACTGGCTGCTCCGGTAATGACTGCTACCTTGCCCTGAAGATTTTTCACAATGTTCTGCCCCTTTGAGATATGCAACAACCCTAGGCGAGGCGTAGCGTCAGAGTCGTGGGCTACCGCTATTTATGGACACCTTTACAACTTGGACCAGTTGAGGCTCGCAACCGCATCGTCTTTAGTGCGCACCTGACGAACTACGCCAAGGATGGCAAGCCCACAGATCAGCACACCGATTATTACGCCGCCCGTGCCGCCGGTGGGGCGGGTCTGATTATCACCGAGGAACACAGCACCCATCCCACCGATTGGCCCTATGAAAAACTCATTCACGGGTTTCATCGTGATGTCATCCCTGGCTACAAAAAGATCACAGATGCTGTACATCGCCATCGGGTGCCGATCTTCGCACAAATCAATCACAACGGCGGTCAGGCGAGCAGCATGTTTAGCCGTCTCCCCGTGTGGGCACCCTCTGCAATCGCCGATCCACTTTTTCGCGAGGTCCCCAAGGCCGTCACCCATGCCGAGATTGAAGAGATCATCGCCGGCTACGTATTAGTCGCCCAACATTGTGCAGAGGGTGGATTTGATGGCGTCGAACTGCAATGCAGCCACTCATCAATCGTGCGCGGTTTCTTATCCCCCGCGACCAATCGCCGCACCGATGAATACGGTGGTTCGCTCGCCAATCGGGCGCGTATTTTGGTTGACATCGTGGCTGCAGTGCGTCACGCCATCGGAGATGGGTTGGCTCTTGGAGTGCGGCTATGTGGCGATGAATTCATTGATGGTGGAACAACAATTGATGAGGCAGTCGAGGTCGCCAAAATCGTTGAGGCCACCGGAAATGTTGATTACATCAACACATCAATCGGAGTGGCCACTGCCAGTTTGTTCATGATCGAAGCCAGCATGCATATTCCTCCTGGCTATGCAACGTTCATCTCTAGCGCTATTCGTAAAGCCGTTGATCTTCCTGTTGTCGGTGTTGGAAGATTCAAGGATCCACTGCAAGCCGAACGTGCATTGGCTGAAGGGCACTGTGATTTGGTGGGTATTGTGCGTGGGCAAATCGCCGATGCCGACTTCGCCGCTAAAGCCCGTGCCGGAGCGACCGACGATATTCGTCTGTGCCTCAGTTGCAATCAAGAGTGTGTCGGGCGAATGGGACTCAACCGCTGGCTTGGATGCATTGAGAATCCTCGCACTGGTCGTGAAAATGAATGGCGAGTCAACGACCATCTAGCGATCACCGCCAAGCCGAAAAAAGTCATGATTGCTGGCGCAGGTCCAGCTGGTTTACAGGCCGCAATTGCAGCGGCACGTAAGGGTCATCAAGTCACCGTGTATGAAAAAGAAACTGTTGCTGGCGGGCAGGTACGCATTGCCGCAAGTGTTCCCAACCGCGCCGAGTTCGGCGACATGATTCGTAATCAACTCACCGAATGTGCACGACTCGGTGTCACCATCATCTACGGCTCGGGTGTCTGGCCAGGATTGATTGACGAACAAAAACCTGATCACGTCATCGTTGCCACTGGCGCCGAACCATCTCGTCCGTGGTGGGTCGCTGATCCAGATCAAGATGAGTCAGCGCTACGCGTGTGTGATGTGCGCGCCATTTTGGATGGCTCTGCGCCAATGGGCGGACCACAATCGGGAGACAGTGTGGTGATAGTTGATGAAATCGGATTCCATCACGCCACATCCACCGCTGAGGTCTTGGCGGATCGCGGATGTGCCGTTGAAATCGTGACTCCAGGCATGGTGGTTGGTCAAGATCTCGGGATCACACTTGACATGGAGAACTGGTGGATCCGCGCTGGTGCCAAGGGCATCGTGCAGACAACTGATCTCGTCCCGATGGGCTTTGCCAATGGCGAGTTGACATTGTTACATCACCCCACTGGCGTCAACCAAACACGTCATCCCGAGTGGGTCGTCTTGGCGGTACCGCCAAACCCAGTTGAGTGGTTATACAACGATCTGAAGAATGCTGGTGTCAGCGTTGAACGCGTTGGAGACTGTGTTGCACCGCGACGCGCGCATGCTGCCGTTGTTGACGGCGAACGCGCTGGCTCATCGGTGTAATTCGATTTCAAAACTCTCCACTAAATAGATCGCCCCAAGATTAACGTGCGGACGATTTATTCCGACTAAGGTCGTCACGTGCTCGCAGCCTCTGGAGTTATCAATAGTCTCACCGATTGGCTTGATCGAGTCTCCGGAAATTGGTGGTTTTTAGCGGTCATTTTGGTGATCGCTCTGCTTGACTCAGTGATACCAGTGGTCCCCAGCGAGACGACTGTGATTATTGGTGGAGTGGCAGCAAGTAGCGCTGGTGTGGCGCCCTACAACATTGTTTTTGTGATCGTCGCAGGAGCGGTTGGAGCCTTCATTGGAGACAACTTGAGTTATCAAATCGGTCGTCGCGCGAGCGGATTCGTGGAGCGTCGCGCAGCCAAGAAAGAGTCCACCGCTAAGAAACTGCATTGGGCCGCCGAGCAAATTGAAGAACGCGGCGGATTGCTATTGATCACTGCCCGATTTATTCCGGGTGGACGCACGGTTCTGACTTTGTCTTGCGGTCTCACCCAGCAACCACAACGGTGGTTCATGGGATGGGTTGGCGTCGCCACCATCATTTGGGCCTCCTACGCGGGGATCTTGGGGTATGCCTTCGGAACCAAATTTGAGGATGACCACACGACAGCCTTCCTGCTGGCTTTCGGCGCGGCGCTCGCCGTCACAGCGTTCATTGAACTGGTGCGCTTTGTGAATAAAAAACGATCCTCACGATCCAA
>CAMAYS010000125.1:0-6400 GCA_945862545.1 Bifidobacterium breve
TCTCGCGAGACTGTGTGTTGAGTAAGTGCGCAAAGTGTGCGTTTTGTGTAACAAAGTGTTTTTCTGGATAAGAATGCCTCAGTGAACTCCCTGCTCTTTATCGAAGATGACGACCATATTCGGCTGGCGTTACGTCTGGTTCTCGAAGACGAGGGGTATCGGGTTCGAGAGGCCGCCGATGGGCGGAGCGGTTTGGCGGCTTTCCACGCCGAAGAACCTGACCTGGTGCTTTTGGATCTGCGGTTACCCGATATATCAGGTTTCGACGTGTGTCGGGCCTTGCGGGCGATGTCAATCGTTCCAATCATTATGGTGACCGCTCAGACGGATACCCAAGACATGGTGACTGGTCTTGAAGCGGGGGCTGACGACTATGTGACGAAACCTGTCGTACCTAAGGAGTTAGCGGCGCGGATTCGTGCCCATTTGCGACGCGCCCAATTGGTTGGTGCTGCCGACTCAACATCGCCAAGTGAGATTTTTGGTGACATTGATGTCCGTCGAGATCAGGGACTTGTCTTTAAGGGTGGCAAGGAGGTCTCACTCACGAAAACAGAATTCAACTTGTTGTGTGAGTTTGCAGATCATCCGAACATCGTTTTGTCGCGTGATCAACTGCTTGAACGAGTGTGGGGTTACGACTATCTCGGTGATAGCCGTTTAGTTGACGCTCACGTTCGCAGACTGCGCGTCAAGATTGAAGATCAGCCAGATGACCCTCGTCTGATAGTCACGGTTCGCGGAATCGGTTATCGTCTCATGCCGGTCATCTGAGGCATCATTGTTTTTGCCGTTTACTCGGTGATCGTGCGCAGGAAATCCTCGGCCTCAGAGCGAATTAAGGTGCGTCGCATCTTGGGCATAGCGTTCAGGATGGTGCTCTTGTAGCCAGAGTTGGCTAGGCGAGAGTCAAAAACGGCTACAACCCCTCGGTCGGTTGCATTGCGTATCAGTCGACCTGTGGCTTGAGCCAAACTCGTTGCGGCGCGCGGTAAATCAATTTCTCGGAAGGCACTTGGACCAACCGCGTCACGACGAGCCTTCATCAGAGGATCATCTGGACGGGGAAAAGGAATGCGATCGAGAGTCACTAATGACAGGGTGCGTCCAGGAATATCAATTCCTTGAAAGAATCCTTGCGTGGCAAAGAGACACGAGGATTCATCTTCACTGAATAGTTTGAGGATCTGCGTTTTCTTGTATTCGCCTTGAGTAAAGATCGTGTGTGGAAGCCGGTCGCGCAGTGCGGCAGCAGCAGCATTCATTTTGGCAATACTCGTAAACAGTGCCAAAGTGCGACCACCTGCGGCCTTGATGAGATGAAAAAGTTCCTCATGCATCAGAGCACCGAACGAAGGATCATTAGGATTTGGAAGATGCCCCGAGCAGTACAACACTGCATTGGACTGATAGTCAAATGGGCTTTCGACATCCAACGTATTGACTTTGTCATTGGGCAATCCGACACGTTGGGGCATATTCGTGGGGATGGTGGCACTTGTCAAAATTGCTGTTGTCTTTTGCCAAATGCCAGCACTCAGAGTTGGGCCGACGTTCAAGGGGGCGATTTCCAAAATGGGTCGGTCAGGGGTTCCCGATACAAAGGGGACATGAGTCTCGTTGGTCTGCAGAGCAGCGTCAAGAGTTTCCGCAAGGCGCGTAGCCATTGTCTGTGCGCGCAACTTGCGCTGATTGCTGTCGTCATCTTTTGTCTCAATAACGCGGAGTATTTCTAAAACTTTCGCAACCACTCTGCGTCCTGCAGCCAATACCGATGTCACTTCATTGGGTAGAGGTGCGCTGATCCGCTTTCCAGAATCTGGTTGAAGGACCTCATTGAGCATGTGTCCGATATCAACTATGTCTGAAATTGTTTTCGGATCAGCAATAATTCGTTTGGTGATTCCAGCGAAGGAATTGAAATTACCTGCCGACATGGTGACGCCAACAGTGCTACTCATGATGTCTTCTAAACCATGAGCCTCATCCACGATGAGTACTTCATGTTCGGGGAGAAGCTCTCCGTCCGATGCGACATGAAGACCATAGAGGTATGTATTGACAACAACGATTTCTGCTTCCCCGGCGCGCAATCGGGCTAATTCGGAGAAGCATTGACCGCCTTGCGGACAGCGACGTGCTCCTGGGCACTCATCGCTGCCAACGCTGACAGCGCTCGTGGCACGTTCACTGGGGGCCCAAGTGATTTCATCCATGTCGCCCGATGTACTCGTCTGCGCCCATGTGGCGATCTTGGCAACCTCGCGTTTGATGGAGTCCGACATTTCTTCGACTTCTAACAGCGTGGGTGAGTCGTCGCGTTTTGTTTTCTCCTCTGAAAGATGTAGTTCTGCAACGCGCTGCATACAGACGTAGTTGCTACGACCCTTAAGTACGGCAAATGAAATCTCGCGATTGAGATATGGCCCAAGATGTTCGGCGAGAAAGGGCAGATCTTTTTTCGCCAGTTGATCCTGTAGGGCTTTGGTGGCCGTGCTGATGACAACACGTTTTCCACTGAGAATCGCTGGTACGAGGTAGGCAAGTGTTTTACCGGTGCCTGTGCCGGCCTGGACGACTAGATGAGTCCCATTCTGTAGAGCCTCTTCGACGCCTTGAGCCATTTCCTTTTGCCCTGGGCGACTTTCTGCGTTGGGTAGGGCCGAGGTGGCAATCTCCATCGCGTCAGAGAGATTTATTTTCCTACGAGGCACAGACACAATCTTGAACCGTAGTTCACAGGTGACGGATATCTGTTTTTTAAGAAGAATGAACTCCACGGGCGAGGGCCAATGCTTGATCAAGATCCTCGGCGGAGTACTCGGGCCACGTATTAGTTGTGAAATGAATGGGGGCACCATTGGCTTGCCAGAGCAAGAAGTTCGAGAGTCGCCGTTCGCCCGAGGTCCGTACGACAACATCCACGTCGGGCATTTGGGGGAGGTACATCTGTTGACCAAGATTTTCAATCGTGGGTTGCAGACCACGATCATGTAAGAGTCTGGCGGCCTCGGCGATTTCGGCTCGACTTCCGTAATCAAAAGCGACGGTCAAAGTCATCCCAGTGTTGGCAGAGGTGTCTGAGATGGCCTGACGTATTGCTCTTTGGACGAAGCGCGGTGTTCTGGCCGCTGGATCCTCGAAGCGCCGACCGATCCAACTGACTCGCACGTTGAGTTCGTTAAGTTCTTTGACTCGCCCAAAGAGTCTCTTGTGAAGGCCCAAAATGTGGCGTACCTCTTTGCGAGGTCGGATCCAGTTTTCGGTGGAGAAGCCAAAAACCGTGAGGTAATCAACATTGCGCGCCACGCAGAGGCGGACCACTGCCGCGAGATTTTCTTCACCCTGGGTATGGCCAGCGATACGCGGTAGTCCGCGCCTTTGCGCCCATCTCCCGTTGCCATCCATAATGCAAGCCACATGCATGAGTTCCTACGGTACTTGCCGCCAACGCTCCCATGCGTCATTGTTTACTTCACACATGGGCTCAACTATCTCCGTTGAGTGCTCTCCCATCGGCAACAATGGAAGTTATGTCGCAACTCTTTCGCCGAGTCTTTAAGTCTCGTGGGCAAACATCGGAGTTGGGCGTTTCGGCGTTGAGGCATATTGTTGTTGCTGGTGGTTCCATCGAGGAATGGCGCAGTTTTGATGCGCTGCAGTGGCAGAGCCGGTTAGAGAGTTTGGCTCATGCGGGAAAGGCATCTGGAGCGCGATTTATCTCGGTGCACCCATACGACATCGGCGCCACCGAATCATCAAATTTGGCTCAATGGGGGGATGCGCCCGAGTGTTTGACCATTGATGGTGTGCAGGTCACGACGCATCCTTATAGCGATGGTCGGATGCGACTCTGTTCAGTTCTCGGGGCATGGGACGAGACTCAAGAGATCACTGAATTGTCATTGGATGCGGTGTTGTTCGGAGAGGCTGGCGAACCCGATCTAGTAGTTGTCCTTGGTCGTCCTGATCGCTTGCCGCGTTCATTGATGTGGGAATTGGCTTACAGCGAGATTGTTTTCATTGATCGTTCGTGGGCAGATTTGCACTCGGCAGACATTGAGATTGCGATTGCCGAGTTCGCTTCACGAGAACGGCGTTTCGGCGGTGTTGACCCGTGACCTCGCGCTTGTACCGGGACACGGGCATAGTTCTGCGCACATACAAATTGGGTGAATCGGACAGAATCGTGATTTTCTTGACAGAAAATCACGGCAAAGTGCGGGCAGTCGCCAAAGGAATTCGCAAAACGCGATCAAAGTTTGGAGGCCGCCTTGAGCCGCTTTCGCATGTGGCGGTGCAGTTCCATCGGGGACGCGATTTAGATATCGTCAGTCAGGTCGAAAGTGTAGATTCGCACGGAACAGTTTTCGGCAACTTGGATGCGATGACACAAGCAAGTTCCCTTTTGGAAGCTGTTGACCAATTAGTCCCTGATCGTGAACCAGTACCTCAGATGTTCAAAATGTTGCTGGGCGCTCGGCAAACTCTCTTGACCCGCCCCTCGCCACTTGTTGTTCCAGCGTTCTTGTGGAAATTGCTCGTTGCTGAAGGCGTTCGCCCACAACTGGACACTTGTGTGGCATGTGGTGAAGGCAGCGGAGACGATATCAATTTTGTGGCTTTTGATGTACAGCAGGGAGGCGTCGTCTGTCGTTCGTGCCGCGCAGGGTTCGCGATTTCACCAGCGGCACTTAAATTGTTGCGCGATGTACTTGGGGGCCGACTCGGCGAAATGTTGGATCAGGCGCACCAGCCGGGACCGCAGACTCTCAACGACCCTGTGTTAAATGAGGTGGCTCAACTCGCAACACGAGCCTTTGAGCACCATATTGAGAGACGCTTGCGCTCAGTTTCTCTTTTTGAGCGCCACTGATTGTTCTTAACCTGCTTGTGAGCACTAGCAAACCCCTAAACTTGTTCTCCTATGCCAGCTAAAGATCTCGACCAGATTGTCAACCTTTGTAAACGACGAGGCTTCGTCTATCCATCGGCAGAGATTTATGGGGGTTTCCGTTCGAGCTATGACTACGGCCCACTAGGTTCGCTGATGTTGCGCAATGTGCGCGAGGCATGGATTCGAACGATGGTGCAAAAGCGCGATGATGTCGTACTGATTGACGCGGCAATTCTCGGTCCTCCACAAGTGTTTGAAGCCAGTGGTCATCTTGCAAACTTTAGTGATCCTCTTGTGGATTGCAAAAGTTGCAAACAACGTTTTCGCGAGGACCACATTGAGGACACGACGGTGTGTCCCAACTGTGGTGCCAAAGATACCTTGACGCAAGCACGAGCTTTCAACTTGATGTTCAAGACATTCGCTGGACCCGTTGAGGGTTCGGGCGCAGAGGTGTACTTACGTCCAGAGACCGCTCAAGGAATGTTCGTCAACTTCTCGAATGTTCTACAAACGAGTCGCAAGAAACCACCATTCGGCATTGCGCAAGTCGGTAAGAGTTTTCGTAACGAAATCACCCCAGGAAACTTCATTTTTCGAACCCGTGAATTTGAACAGATGGAACTTGAGTTTTTTGTTCCACCGAGTGAAGGTCCCAAATGGTACGAGTATTGGTGTAATACGCGTATGCAGTGGTATGTGGACTTGGGTATTCCCACGGAGATGTTGCGTCTGCGTCCTCATGACGCCGATGAGTTGAGCCATTACTCAACCGGTACTGCCGATGTTGAATTTGCCTACCCGTGGGGTTGGGGTGAACTTGAAGGTATTGCACAGCGAACAAACTTTGACCTCAATCAGCACGCAACTCACTCGGGACAAAAGCTTGACTACTTCGATCAGTCAACTGGCGAGCGTTATGTGCCTTTTGTGATTGAGCCCGCTGCTGGTGTCAACCGTGCTATGGCAGCATTTCTATTAGCGGCATATGAAGAAGATGAAATCGGAGGAGAGGCGCGCACAGTTCTGCGATTGCATCCCCGACTTGCTCCTTACAAGGTGGCAATTTTGCCGCTGAGTAAAAAAGACTCGTTACTGCCGATCGCCCGTGATATTTTCGATCGGTTGGGCGAGCGCTACATGGTGGAATACGACGACACACAGTCCATCGGCAAGAGGTATCGCCGTCAAGATGAGATCGGTACACCGTTGTGCATCACCGTTGACTTCGATTCGCTGGATGACAATGCGGTCACGATTCGTGACCGGGATTCGACTCAGCAGGTCCGTGTCCCGCTGATTGACTTGGAAAATGAAGTTCGGGCCCGTCTAGGGTTTTAATTCAGACGATCTAGCGTCTACGGTAGGGCAACGGCAAAGTGCCGTCTTCGAAAAGGGGTTCATCATGACCAAAGTTGCTGTATGGGCTGTCATTCCAGCCGCACCAGGAAAGCGCGATGAGTTAGCGGCAGCGCTCAGCGGAGCCTTGGAAACCGCGAAAAG
>CAMAYS010000126.1:0-6364 GCA_945862545.1 Bifidobacterium breve
CCGTTTGAGTTCGTGCAAAGGCCGCGCTCAGCGTTTCGACCTGAACGAACCACCACTGACTCTTAGTGCGGAAATAGCGAGTTGTGCACCCAACCGTCAACAGTGACATTGCGCGAACTGAACTTCCATTGTCCATCAATGACCTCGTAGTGGTCGACGTAGCGACCCCAATGGTCAAGACCGATATCTGTAAGTACGGAGAAATATAAGCGACCAGTGGCGTGGGCTTCATCGATGAGGTCGATCTGGTGGGTCGAGGTCGAATGGCGTACATGGGTGAGACCGGAGGCCGCAGCGGTGGTGTCTTTAGTGCCAGTAAAGATGGTCATCACCTCTTCAATTCCTGTGAAGGTCCCGCCAGGGTTAATGACCATCTTGGCGTTTGGCGAAAAGAGGTCTCGGACTTGAGCGAAGCGGCCTGTGTCGCCATTGGCGTTGTAACGCGCCACCAAGTCACGAATTGATTCACGAGCAATGAGTTGCCATAACTCCATGGGGTTCCTTATCGGCTTGGGTGCAAGAGGTTTGTGCTGTTCCTAACTTTGGGACGTTAGTCACGGTACACCGTCAAGATCTAGCACTTTGGGTTGAGATGGCATACAATCTGAAAGGTAATCAGAAAGTCCCGCCAGTACCCGATAGAGGAGTAAACATGACTTTGCTTGAATCTCGTCCAATTCCAGCAGACGTGACATACGGTTTATCCGATGCTGATCAGCATTACTACGAAGCTGAGGATGCAGTCACTCGTCACCTCCCTAAAGAGCATCGCTCGGTGGTTCGTTGGGTTGAAGTTGATGGGCGTCGTTTGGTGTTAGTCAATGATCGCTTATTGACGATTGTGCCGAATCCGACCTATGACCCAGTTGGCGTCCCTGGCTCTTTGGAAGTTTATTTCCGTGCGCAGAATTACGAGGGTAAAGAGATTCGCGACATCATTGAGATGGCGCCAATCCCACCTGCGGCGCGCGATCGCGGGGCGCGAGTTGCCAAACTTGATGAGCAAGGTGTGGATTTGGCATGGGTGCTTCCTAGTTTGGGTCTTGGCCTTGAGGAAATGTTGGCTAAGGATGTTGATGCGTTGTATGCGGTCTTCCATAGCTACAACCAGTGGCTTGACGAGGACTGGGGTTACAACCGTGATGGGCGGATCCTCACCGGACCATTGATGTCGCTGATTGATCCAGCGAAGGCTGAAGAAGAATTGAAGTTAGTGATTAAAAAAGGTGCGCGTTTTGTGACTTTCCGTCCAGCACCAGTGCAGGCCCCTGATCGTTACCGATCACTTGCCGATCCGATGTATGACCGTTTCTGGCATATTGCAGCCGATGCTGGTGTTGTCATCGCTTTTCACGGAGCGGACTCCGGCTACGGCATTTATCTTGAGCGTTGGGGCGAAAGTTTGAAGTACACGGGAATGAAGATGTCCACCCTGAGTGAAGTGATGGGCGTACATATTGAACGTCCAGTCTTTGACCTCGTGGCCTCATTGATTTGTCATGGGCTTTTTGACAGAGTCCCCAATCTCCAAATCGCCACCGTTGAACTGGGAGCGGGCTGGGTTCCTGAATTGGTTAAGCGGTTGAAGCGCTCATACGGCAAAACTCCTCAGCTTTATGGACGAGATCCGTTAGAAACTTTGCGCTCACATGTTTCGGTCGCCCCTTTCTACGAGGATGACATCACGGTCGTTCGAGATCTTATTGGCGCCGACCGCGTGCTTCTCGGAAGTGACTGGCCACACCCAGAGGGCCTTGGCGCTCCACGAGATTGGCTCGGTGACTTTGAGGGTCTCACAGTTGATGAGCGCCGTCTTGCGTTGCGTGACAACCTGCGACGTCTTTGCGGTTTCTCGCTCTAATCTGCTCACAAGTGTTTAGGGCTTGCGAAAAGTTGCCGCGCAGGTACTGATAACGCGATCATCATTTCCACGATCAATGAGATTGATGCGGACGCCAAATTTTCCATCTGCGCCCTTGAATACCTCACCCCGTGTTTCAAATGGACCATTCTTGCCGCGGTTGCAAAACATCACGTACCAGTCTTCAACTTGAAGACTCTCTCGGGCTAAGTCTTGGGCGAGTTCGCTAGCGGCGGCTTCGAGCACGATGTGTTGCGGACCAATGTGTAGAGCAGCATCGGGCGAAGCCAACTCTGCGGTCAGTATTGGCAGTTGCCAAAGTCCGAGGCCGATTCTTGTCGCTCCGAATACATGGTGCAAGGGTGGTAGATCTGGTGAATCAATGACAGCAATTGGGGGATTATCAATTTTTTCGTAACCTGCAGGTGAATCACCAAGTGACAATCCAACTCCTGTGGAGATGGCAATAATGCGTTCTGTGTTGTCAGCATCAACAAGCAATGCTCGACTGAAACCCAAACGTCGCCCAGTATGCAGATTGTCAGGCAGGATCATCAGGCGTTTGACATCTTTGGCGGGATCGAGAATCTGTAGCGAGGCAATGAGAGGATTCGGCACGACGACATCGTCGTTAAACCCTCCGCATTCAGGTGAGGCCACGCACAATGGAGCGGCGGTAATTCCGCCAAGGTCGTTGCGCATATCGTGGCGCAAGTTCATGAAGTTTCCTTCAACGCCTGTGTCCAATGAGCCCCACTGACGTCCCAGATAGCGATATGTCAAGAGTGACGTCCATTTATCCTCAAAGACCTCCCAATATTTGTCGGGGTCGGTGCCCCGGATATCGGAGGGTCGACCAGGGGCCGCTTCATCACTACTCATACCTAAGGGTTAGCAGATACGAGGCCGTGATGTGGCAATCTGTGTTATGGACGATAAGCAGATGGCCCGACTGCGCAGTGTGATGGACCTCAAACACACCGCGGTTTTGACGATGGAACTTCAGCAAGGAGTTGTTGGAGAGGGCGCCATGATGAAAGCGCTCGTAGATGAGGTGACCCGTGTTGGGCTACGTGAAACAGCGGGCCGGGTGTGTGATGAGGCACGAGATCGATCTATTCGAGTGGTGCATTGTGTGGCGGAAAACAGACCCGATGGTGTGGGGGAAATCGAGACATGCAAAGTGTTTGCTATGAATGCTCGCTTGCGGCGCGAGACTGGTTCAACTCCCATTGATCAAGGTTCGCCAGGTGCGTTGCTGATTTCGGAGTTGGGTCCGCAGCCGAGTGATGTCGTGGTGTCGCGAGTTCACGGACTATCGCCCTTCACACAAACATCTTTAGATCAGATTTTGCGGAATTTAGATATCAAAACTTTGGTCGTGATGGGGGTGTCCGTCAACATGGGGATTTTTGGCACGGTGATGTCAGCAGTTGATCTTGGCTACAACGTTGTCATCGTGAGTGATGGTGTGTGCGGGGTGCCACGCGAATATGCCGAAGCAGTTTTGCAAAACTCGCTCTCGTTGTTAGCCACGATCGCCACCGCCGATGAAGTCGTTGCCGCCTGGAACTAATTGGCGACGCGATCAAGCATGTCTGCGTAGCGTTCAATAAATGCTGGCACCCCTGCAGGGTCTTCCCATCCTTGGCGTCCAGAGCCGACAATGACGCGTTCAATGCCGAGATCGCGATACATCAGCAAGGTGTCCAAACTTGGATCGCCAAAAGCGACCATTGAAATTGGAATATCAAATCGCCCCGCTGCTGCGGCTACGTCACGAAACTTTGTCACGCGCTTCGTGACATCACCCAAAGTGACATCAAGTGGCATCCATCCGTCGGCCCAACTGACTGTATGTTGGGTCCCGAGTTTCCCACCCGCACCGAAGAGAATCGGCGGGTGAGGTGTTTGTAATGGCTTCGGGCGAGACCACAATTTGTCGAAATTGTAAAACTCGCCGTGATATTCAGACTCATCGTCGGTCCACAGCGAACGCAATGCCCCAACACATTCGCCAAGAGCGCGATAACGCAACGACCACTTCACAGAATTGTGGTTCGCCAGTTCCTCTTGGTTCCAACCGACTCCCACACCAAAGTGCACTCGTCCAGCAGATAAAACGTCGAGCGTCGCAACTGTTTTCGCCAAGACGAGAACATCGTGTTCCAAAGGTAGAGCCACACCTAACCCCAAGATGAGATCAGTCGTGTGTTCAGCGATCTGAGTGAGGCTGATGAACGGATCCATCATTGTCGTGTATTGCCACGGCATCTCACCGCCAGTTGGGTACGGAGTAGCACGTGAGACAGGAATATGACTATGTTCCCCGATCCAGACCGAGTCAAAACCCGCCGACTCGAGCAATGGCCCGAGAACCCGCGGATAGATATCAGCGGGCGTGTTCATCGTGGTGTAGCCGATTTTCATTCTCTGAACCTCCTTGCCGACCTGATCATGGTGTTTCCATAACGGTACTCGCCAGATCCTGATGGATGAAAGCACAACTCCTTGGGGTGATCAAATGGTTGGGGGTGCCTGCCTATGCCCTAATGTGACTCTTGTGATGAAAGAGACATTTTCAGCCTTCGTTTTTTCAAATGACCCCGAGAACTCGCACCGTTCCGTGCAACAAGTGACGCAGTCAGATATCGCCAGCGATGGCGTGTTGATCGAAGTTGAATGGTCAAGCGTCAATTTCAAGGATGGACTCGCAAGTACAACATCGGGAAGAATTTCTCGTCTGAAGCCGATGATTCCCGGTGTCGATCTTGCAGGGACCGTGGTCGATCCAGCGGGAAGTGATTTTGAGGTGGGTCAAAAAGTTTTGGCTCACGGATACGACATTGGTGTAGCCCGCCACGGTGGCTATGCGCAGTTTGCGCGTGTGCCAGCGGAATGGATCGTTGCACTGCCAGAGAACCTCACGACGCGTGAGGTGATGGTCATTGGTACTGGTGGATTTACCGCTGCGTTGTCAGTCATGGCCTTAGAAGAGCATGGACTTGTGCCCGGATCAGGGCCAGTTTTGGTCACAGGAGCAACTGGCGGAGTCGGCAGCATGGCAGTGTCAATGTTGGCTGGTCGCGGATATGAAGTGGTTGCCAGTAGCGGTAAAGCATCGGCGGCTGAGTTTCTTCTCGGTTTGGGTGCTGCGCGAGTGATTGATCGTCAGGAATTGTCAGAGGATGACCCAAAACCTCTGCAAACCACGATCTATGCGGGGGCGATTGATTGTGTGGGTGGGGCTACTTTGGCCAACCTGATTAAACGTCTGAACTATGGCGCCGCGGTGGCTGCCAGCGGCCTGACCGGGGGTACGTCAATTCCGACATCCGTGATGCCCTTCATTTTGCGGGGTGTGGCTCTGCTGGGGATTGACTCGGTGCAAACCCCCATGGATACCCGCAGAGAGGTCTGGAAGCGGATTGCCAGTGACCTGAAGCCCAAAGGCCTGGAAAGCATCGGCCATTCCATCGGGTTGGGAGACCTAGATGGAGTATTGACGGCAATCTTGAAGGGCGAAGTGTCGGGACGCTATGTCGTCTCGCCCACAGGGCAGGGTTCTTGACCGCTAGACAAGGTGCGTCGTACGGGCAGTGTGGTGACGACAGTCGTTTGCGGTTACGGTAGGGATTGGTTCTGAATGTCTGCGCTCCCGTCTACTCCTTCCTCGTCAATTGTGGTCCAGGGCTCTCATTTGATGTCCGGTCTATTAGGGCCGCGGGATAGTCACTTGCGTTTGATCGAAAGTGCATTCAAGGACAGTGAGATCATTGTTCGGGGTAATGAGATTGCCATTGTCGGTGATTCTTCAGTCTTGATCGCCCGTCTTTTTGAAGAACTCGTATTGCTTTTGCGTCGCGGTGAACCCGTTGATGAGACGGTCGTCAAGCGCAGTGTGGCAATGGTACGCGCCGATGAAAAGCCGAGTTCAGTGCTCACAGATGAAATTTTGCGGGGATCAAAGGGGCGCACGATTCGTCCAAAGACCGCTGGACAAAAGCGTTACATCGATTCCATCAGAAATAATGTCATCACCTTCGGAATTGGTCCTGCTGGTACTGGCAAGAGTTGGCTAGCCGTAGCGATGGCAGTGCATGCGTTGCAAACAAAATCTGTGCAACGGATTATTTTGACGAGGCCTGCTGTTGAAGCGGGCGAGCGTTTAGGGTTTTTGCCAGGTGATCTAATGGCCAAAATTGATCCGTATCTGCGACCGTTGTATGACGCCTTGCACGACATGGTTGACACTGAAGGCCTACAGAAATTGCACGAGCGTCAGGCCTTAGAAGTAGCGCCTCTGGCATTCATGCGCGGTCGCACTCTGAACAACAGTTTTATTATTTTGGACGAAGCGCAAAACACGACTCCCGAGCAAATGAAAATGTTTCTCACCAGAATCGGGTTTGGCTCAAAGGTCGTCATCACCGGTGATGCAACTCAGGTAGATATTCCTGATGGCCGGAGTGGTTTGGCGGGTCTGCAGAACCTCCTGGGGGA
>CAMAYS010000127.1:0-6330 GCA_945862545.1 Bifidobacterium breve
CCGGGAAGAATTCGTTGGAAAACGATTCTCGTGGCTAAGTCATCGGTCTGAGCAACAACAACAAGACGCGACAAGTAATCATCAAAATGTTGATCATCTCCGGTTCTGTCAAAACCACAGCGTGTCAAAATTTCGTTGAGATGTGTCACTTCTTGGCCTTCAAGATTCCATGCATTCGCCCGACGAATATTGTGTGTTTGACGAGCCATACGTTGCCATTCGGTTGCGAGTCGCGTGGCCATGGCCAAACGACCACTGCCTGCGCTATATGTGTGTGCTGTGTAGTGATGAGTCATGGTGGCTAGGGGACAATGTCTCCTTCACCGCTGACCTCACTTGCTGCTGTTGGGCAACCCGCGGTGAGAGTTGCGGTGAGAGCCAGGAGTCAGATGGCTGGCATGGAATCTCATGAACTGGTCGTGATGAGCGGTCCCGACAGTGGGGCGGTTCATGGCTTGCATCTCGGTCGTCAATCGCTGGGTCGATCCCAAGCCGCTGGGATATGCATCGACGATCCAATGATCGAGACTCACCACGCAATTATCAGTTGGGACCCACCTGATCTTCAGGTCAGTCGTCTTGGCGGAGACTTGCAGGCCTGGGATAAAAGTTTGCGTGTCGGAAACTCGTTCTGCGACATTCGTTTGACAGTTCCTATCGTTGAGGGACCACCGCGTGTTTTTCATCGCCCGCCACCTATCGCTGAAGCAGAGGTTCATCCGCCTCATCTTGGGACTACGCCAACCGCCCCATCTCCCGTGAGGACGCCACCTCTGAGCGCGGTGATGACGGGCTTGGTGATTGGCGTTTTGTTAGCTGTTCTCACCAAACAAATGTTGTTTGGATTATTCGCTGTCGTGACTGCCGTCGTTGCGGGGTTGACCTGGGTCTTCAGCCTTGCTACCCACCACCGTGCCATGAAGCGTTGGCAAAAAGATACAGATGATCTTCAGCAACGCTTCAACGAAGAGTGTCGCGAGTTTTTGTACTTGGGAGTGCTCCGTCAGCAACGTCGACATCGGCTTTTGGGGGACTTGCTAGGTGTCGCGCAAACTGGATCCGCACACTTGTGGGAATATAAAGAAATTGACGAGGTGTGCATTGGCCGCGCTTCACGCACAATGCGCGTGACAACAGCTTCAACCCCAGTTGAGATCCACGATGTACCGATCACCACATCCCTGCGGTCTGGTGAGATTGTCGGGATATTCGGTGCTGCTGCGCAGCGTCTAGCAGTGGCGATCATCATCCGACTAGCCGTTGAGGTGGGCCCATCGGACTGGGAACTCATTGCTGTTGAACCACTGAGCGACGAGTGGCTCATGATCTCCTCTTTGGGGCATGTGCGAAAGACACCATTGGATAAACAGGATGTAGATCATGTGAGCGCGGCCAGCAAACATCGGATTTTGTTAGTTGCTAATGCCGCGGTCATCGCCAGTCGTACGTGCATCGCACGCAGACTCTTGGCATTGGGCGAGGCATCAATTTTAGTTGTTGCTCACGAACGTGCTGGTTTGCCGAACATATGCACGCAAATCATTAATGCCGATATGCCCAATCTTGATGGTATGACGGCTCGAGGAGCGGCCAATGTCTTGCATGCTCTGGAAAGTTGGATTGACCCTGACTGTGATGGGAGCATGCTGCCTGAAAAAATAGATTTCGAAACTTTGCTATGCGATGGTCAGGTGACAGCAACCGCCATTAGTCGGCGTTGGAGGGATTGCGAAGCGCGCTCAATGATTGCTGTGATCGGCGCATCATCTGATGGAACAATTGCCATTGATTTTGATAGTGATGGGCCACACGCAGTAGTGGTGGGCACAACGGGATCGGGGAAGAGCGAGTTCTTACGGACCTTGATCCTTGCCCTAGCGGTTAGGTCTTCACCATCTGAGTTGAATTTTGTTCTCATTGACTACAAAGGTGGAGCGGCCTTTGACGCTTGCACACATTTGCCGCATGTTGTGGGGGTGATCACCGATCTTGACACTGGTTTGGCTGAGCGAGTGTTAACAAGTCTGGAGGCTGAACTTCGTTACCGCGAGCGAGAGTTGAGGGACTTGAATAAGACACTGCCGCGTTTGATCGTAATCGTTGACGAGTTAGCAGCGCTCGCAGTTGATGTGCCCGAGTTCATTGGATCCTTAGTGTCCATTGCGCAACGTGGTCGCAGCCTCGGCGTTCATTTGATCGTGGCCACCCAGCGACCGGGAGCGGTGTTATCGGCTGACGTCTTGGCAAACGCCAATATTCGTGTGGCCCTGCGCGTACAGTCAATTCACGATTCGCAGGAGATTGTTGGGTCGGGTGTAGCGGCGGGTTTCACGCGGGATGTTCCAGGTAGAGCGGCGATGCGCCTCGGTCCCAACGATTTATTTATTTTTCAGACTGCGATGATTGCTGGGAATATTGCCGACATTGTGGAAGTCATCGTCGAGGCGAGCGAATTAACTAAGAGCGAGAAACCACGCCGTCCATGGCTTGACCCACTTCCGGCAGCTCTGATGCGGGCAAACGTTTGCGAGAATGCTGATGAACCTAATTTTTCCGAGGTGCACATTGGCATGCTTGATGATCCGAGTTGTCAACGCCAATTCAATTTAACTGTTGATCTCAGTCAGCATGTCCTGGTCACGGGAAATTCGCGGAGTGGTAAATCATCCTGCCTGAAATTGATACGGGAGATCATTGAGACATCCGCAATGGTGTACACAATCGCTGGTACAGGTAATTCAGATCACTTAAAAAATGAGATTGACTTAGCTGATCGTGAATTGGTTCAGCGATTACTTGATCTCTGCCTCAGCAGGATTGTTGATGGCAAGAGCTATCAGTCGTCGTCTACTCGAATAGTTCTATTGATTGACGACATTGATGTCTGGAGAAATCACTTTCTGGAAGACCGTCTCGGCTTGTCGTTGTGGGCGATGATGCAACGAGTCATCATTGAAGGTCCCGCTCACGGCATTACCTGTGTTTTGACTATGGCGAGTGGGCAGTCCTTGCCAGCGATTTTGAGTTCGCGAATTCGTCAAAAGTGGCAACTTGATGGCCACCCTGGTGGTGTGATCGGCGAATACGAGGGTCGTTTGCTTCGTGGTCAGTTGTTTTTCCACACAGAAGTTGAGGCCTCTGACCAAACGTTGCGATCGCAGAAATCAAGCGTTGTGAGACATCTTGGTTCTCGCATTGCAACTGCCGAACTTCGCCAGTGCGGGGCATGGGGAGTTTTTGCCAAGGACTTCGAAGAAGTGTGTCTGCGACCATTGGCTGATCTGGCGATGTGTGTGGTGGGTCATGTGGGAAGTGGGCGTACGACGGTTCTGGAATCAATCATGCATGCATGGCAGGCGCAACACGCAGATGGTCGGGTACTGAGTGTGAGTGATTTTTCTGAGATGACAGTGGAACAGGTGTTTGAGATGTCCGTGACTGTGCTTGTTGTTGTTGATGATGTTGAATCGTTGAGTTCTCTGAGCGATGAATGGATGCAACAATTTTTTATGCATCAGCAGCCGAGAAAAAATATTTCTCTGCTGATTGCTGTTCCCCCGGTATTTTTACGATCTCGGGGAGAGCACTGGGTGCAGCAAGTACGACGTTCTCGAACGGGCTTTCTGCTGGGTGAATGTGCTGAACACGATGCGGATTTATTTGGTGTCTACTCCACGAGTCCCAGCGTCTATCAACGAGGGATCGGGCGTGGTCTATTGGTGCAAGATGGGGTCAGTCAAGGAATTGTGCAAGCAGCCTCTTCAGCGATGCCGCCATTGTCTATCGTTTGAAGATGCGCATCATTCTTCCCTCTGGCACACCAGCAGAAATCCACCGTATTGAGGGATCCTCGCGTGGCCTTGTGGTGTTCCCTGATATTTTTGGGTTGCGTCCTTTATTCGATGATGTAGTTCGTCAACTGGCTCAAGATTGGGGGATGACGACAATCGCCGTGGAACCTTTCCCTGGCCACGTTTTCGGATCGGATGCGAATGAACGTTTCGCGCAGGTCTCAAGTCTGAGCGATGTTGACAAGATGCGCGACCTGATGGAAGCGGCAGATGCCACGCAATGTTCCTCTGTCGCGATGATTGGGTTTTGTATGGGTGGGATGTATTGCCACAAGGCAGTACAGACCCATCGCTTTAGCAAAATCGTCAGTTTCTACGGGATGATTCGCTTACCTGAAGCTTGGCGCAGCGCATGCCAAAGTGAGCCTTTGGAATGTCTCGTTGCAGGGGACGCGTCATCTGTCTTGGCCATTATTGGGGACAAAGATACGTGGACACCGCCTGAAGATGTACAGGCTTTGGTTGCGTCTGGGGTACGTGTTCAGCGATACGCCGATGGTGAACACGGATTCGCTCACGATGTTGCCCGACCAGCGCATCGAGTTGCTGATGCGGCAGATGCTTTCTTATCAGCGGGCAAGTGGCTCCGCAGTTAAAACTCAGCGGGCGCGAAGTTCGAGGCGATCGCGCAACAAAATTTTGTAGCGACGCTCATGTTGTTCAATCCAGCCGAGACGAATGAAACTGCTGATGGCTTTGTTGACTCTCTCGCGAGAAGCCCCGACCATGCCGGCAAGTTCTTCTTGTGTAACTGGCAAAACAAATTCGTCGGCGCCGGCAGCTAATTCAAGTAGACGCTTTGCAGTGCGTCCCGTGACGTCAAGAAATACTGAGTCTGCAAGAGCCCCGTCCATCACGCGCAGGCGCTCGGCCAACATTCGCACGACGCCGCGCAAAACTTTCGGATTGTTATCAAGAAGTTCGCCCACTGGGTCATAAGGAATCTCGAGAACCTCGCTGGGCTCAATTGCCCGAGCCATGGCCGAGCGAGGACCGCCGTCGAGTAATCCCATCTCACCGAATAAGTCACCAGATTCCATCAGAGCGATCATGCTCTCACGCTTGTCAAGTTCACTGGCGATGGCGATAGCCACGCGACCGCTGATGACGATGTACATCGACTCTGCTTCTTCGCCTGCCTCAAATAGGTGATCGCCACGCGAAAGGATGCGCTTTCGACCTGCGGCAGCGATCATCGCCACCTGCTCGGAAGGTGCATCGCCAAAAAAGTCTGTGCGGAGGAGGACGTCTTCGTATGTCATCAGAAGCATACGGTACTACCCTCAAGGCTGATGTCTGATGTTCAGCGTTCACTCACAGTTAATTCTCGGCTTGGTTCGGTCTGGACCGTCGTTGTCGCAGGTGGTTCAGGGCGTCGATTTGGATCGATGAAGCAGTTTGAATCTCTGGGTGACAAGCGTGTCTTGGACCATTGCGTGGATATGGCTTTGGTCTGTAGCACAGGTGTGGTGCTGGTCGTTCCGAGTTCAGATCTTCAAGATGAGGTGGAGAAGCATGCAGTCGGTGGTGCGAGATCTGAACATCGCGTCGCAGTCTGCGCGGGTGGGCCGACGCGGACTGCAAGCGTGCGCCGTGGACTTGCACTCGTACCAGGTGACGCGGGGATTATTTTGGTTCATGATGCGGCGCGACCCTTCGCCAGTGAAAACCTCTTTCGATCGGTGATTAAAACCATTGAGGCGGGTGCTGACGGGTCGATACCTGGCTTGCCAGTTGTGGATACGGTCAAGGTGATTGAAGTAACCCATTCGCCTTTTGTCGGATTAGCAGTTCCGCATGTTGTCACTACCCCCGATCGGGCGACCCTTGTGGCCGTGCAGACGCCGCAGGCTTTTAGTGCTGACATTCTGCGCAGGGCATATCTCAATGAGATTGATGGCACCGATGATTCCTCGCTGGTGGAGGCCATTGGCGGTACCGTCATAGTCGTGCCCGGCGAAGCGAACAATCGAAAAATCACCCATCGCCAAGACTTGTTGTGGGCGCGTGACTTTCTCGTGACAGGTCAGGCCTAGACCATGAGTATTTCTGCTGTTCGCGTGGGTCAGGGTTTTGATATTCATCGTTTTAGCGATGATCCGTCGCGGGCGTTGATTTTGGGCGGTGTGCATTTTGTGGGGGAGCGTGGTCTTGAAGGCCATAGCGATGCTGATGTGATTGCCCACGCCTGTGCCGATGCTTTATTGGGAGCCGCTGGTCTCGGTGATATCGGCCAACACTTCGCCGACACTGATCCTGCGTGGAAAGATATCGATTCGCTTAAAATCCTGGATCAAGTCAGTGTCATGGTGCGCGCTCAAGGATGGCTGATTGGAAATATTGATTGCAGCGTGGTGTGCGAGCAACCGAAGTTGGCCCCGCGACGCGATGAGATGCAGGACAAGTTGTCAAAAACTGCTGGCACTACTGTGTCAGTCAAGGGGCGACGCGCCGAAGGTCTTGGCGCACTCGGCCGACA
>CAMAYS010000128.1:0-6330 GCA_945862545.1 Bifidobacterium breve
TCCGTTGAAGGCATGCTGGCGGCGATCGGTAGTCAAAACGGATATTGCACGGCCTGTTTCACCGGTGAGTATGCCATTGATACAACTGCGTTGAGGTTGAGCGCCAGAAAAGCTGGTGTTATCTCGTGAGAATTTTGGTTCTCGGATCGGGCGGGCGTGAAGATGCGATCGCCTGGGCTTTGGAATGGGAGCATCACGCCAACGATGATGAAGTTTTTGTAGCTCCAGGCAATGGGGGATCTCGGCTTCGTCTGGATGTTGATCCCACAGATCCACAAGCAGTGGTGGATTTGTGTCGACGTGAAGCCATCGATCTAGTTGTCGTTGGTCCAGAGAGTTCTTTGGCCGCCGGGGTGAGCGACGCTTTACGGGATGCTTCAATTCCAGTTTTCGGTCCCTCTGCGCAGGCTGCGATGTTGGAAACTTCCAAGGCCTTCTGTCGAAGTTTTGCGTCAAAGCATTCCATCCCGTCACCAGTGAGTGAAGTTTTCGCTGGTCCACAGGCAGCCGAGCAAGCCCTGCTGTGGGCTGAGCAACAAAGTTTTGAAATCGTTGTCAAAGCCGATGGTTTAGCTGCTGGTAAAGGTGTCGTGGTGCCATCATCTGTTGACGAACGCAATGCCGCCATTAAGACACTCAGTCTCTCGGGTGACTTGGTGCTCGAAGAAAGATTATTCGGCGAAGAGGTTTCACTACTGGTGTTCACCGATGGAATAACCATTTGCCCCATGCCTCCGGCGCGTGATCACAAATGTATTGGTGAGGGGGACACAGGAGCGAACACTGGCGGCATGGGTGTTTATGCCCCCACGGCATCTTGTCCGAGTGACATGGTGGATCGCATTGTTCGAGAAATCATTCAGCCTGCTATTGATGGTCTGCGAGCAATGGGGATCGACTATGTCGGCGTGCTCTACGCGGGGATCATGCTGACTGCTCAGGGTCCCAAACTTATTGAATTTAACTGTCGCTTTGGTGATCCAGAAGCCCAAGCACTGCTCCCTCTTTTGCAATCAGAACTCAAAGGTGTCTTACTAGCCTGCGTTAACGGGACGTTGAACGAATTAGATATTCGATGGAGTTCTAAGACCTCATGCGCCGTCGTGGCGGCTGCACCTGGATATCCGAGTCAGCCAATTCTTGGTGGCGTGATCTCTGGACTGGAGAGCGTTGCCAAAAGTGACAACGTGCAGATGTATCATGCTGGCACCGAGAAGACTGGCAATGAGATCCGTGTCAATGGTGGTCGGGTGATGTGTGTGACTGGACTGGGCGAGGATCTCAGCAGTGCCCGACAATCTGCCTACGCAGCGATCAAACATGTGAACTTTGAGGGTCAACAAATCCGGCGCGATATTGGGTGGCGAGAATTAGCGCGTACCACGGGTGGGTATGCCAATAGCGGTGTCAATATTGATGAAGGTAATCGCGCCGTTGATTTGATGAAGAAGAAAGTTGAAGCCACGCATACCAGCGATGTTTTAGGCGGCCTCGGATCCTTTGGCGGAGCACTTGCTGTGCGTTCACTGATGACGATGGATGATCCAGTTTTGGTGGCTTCAACTGATGGAGTTGGTACCAAGGTGATGTTGGCTACCGATCTCGGTCGCTTCGACACGATTGGTCATGACATCGTGAATCATTGTGTGAATGACGTCCTAGTACAGCGGGCGACACCACTTTTCTTTCTGGATTATGTTGCGTCCTCTAGTATCTCCGCAGAGATGGTGGCTTCGATAGTTGGCGGAATGGCCGATGCATGTGCGGCTAACCAATGTGTCTTGCTAGGTGGCGAAACAGCTGAGATGCCCGGTGTTTACTCGCCAGGTCATTTTGATGTGGCGGGAACATTGGTGGGGGTTGTCGATCGCTCCCGTTTATTGCCGAGTAAGACGATTGAACCCGGTGACTTGCTGGTTGGTTTACTTGCATCGGGATTGCATACCAATGGCTATTCGCTGGCCCGCAGAATTTTCGCTGGCTTGCCGCTTGATGTTGTCCCGCAAGGTTGGACTTGTACCTTGGGTGATGCTCTGCTGGCCTCGCATCGCTCTTACCTCAACGTTCTTGACCTTGCTCTGAAAGGCGATGTGATCAAGGGTTTGGCGCATATCACCGGCGGAGGCTTTGAAGAAAACATTCCGCGCGTTTTACCTCCAGGTTGTTCTGCCAAGGTTGATCTTGGTTCATGGCCGATGATTCCAATTTTTGAACTCATTCGTAATGTCAGCGGACTGCCAGATCGTGAGTTATATCGAACCTTCAATATGGGCATTGGCATGGTGATCATCGTCAAGCCATCTGACCTTGAGGAATTGCGCTCGCAGATTGAAGAGTCAATCTGGGTCATTGGAGAAGTGACTTCAGGGAATCGTGAGGTCGATTTAGTGTGAGCGCTCGCCTTGTTGTTTTGGCCTCGGGTTGGGGAAGTAATGCGCAAAGCATTATCGACGCCCAAAAAGCCCAACTTCTTGACGTCCAAGTGGTGGGCGTGGTGTCAAATCATCTTGACGCATTCGTTTTAACGAGAGCACGTGATGCAGCAATACCTGCTTTTCATGTGGGTCGTGAGGAGGGCGAAGATCGCCACACCTATGACTCACGCCTCGCTCATGTCGTCAAGGCCCTGAAACCTGATGTCGTGGTACTAGCGGGTTGGATGCGGATCCTGAGCAATCATTTCATCACCGCTGTTGATGCTCCGATCATCAATGTGCATCCCGCTCTCCCGGGAGAATTTGCTGGGACGCAAGCCATTGAACGGGCTTTCGCTGAACGAGATAGCGGTCGAGCGTCAAGCGGTGTCATGGTTCACCTGGTTCCTGATGAGGGAGTGGACGATGGGCCGGTCCTAGGGACTACTGTCGTACCAATCCTTGAGTCAGACATGCTGGAAGATTTCGCCACACGGATGCACCAAGCAGAGCACCATTTACTTGTCAATGTTCTCAGTCAGTTCACGGCGACTATCTCACAACTATCTTCTTGAAAGGAAATTAGGTCATGACGGCAACGACAGCGCGCGAATCCAATGAATCAATTTTTACCACGACTCAGGCCTACACCTTTGACGATGTTGTCATTGTTCCTGCGTTTAGTTCGACCCTTCCAGACGCCGTGGATGTGTCGGCAGTTTTCTCGCGTGATATTCGTTTGGCCTCGCCCTTAATTTCTGCTGCTATGGATCGTGTCACGGAATCCAAGATGGCCATTGCCATGGCGCGCTCGGGTGGTCTTGGGGTCATTCACCGCAATATGTCCATCGCCGAACAATCTCAACAAGTTGTCAGAGTGAAGCGCTCACAATCGGGATGGATTACCGACCCAGTGACTTTGTCTATTTCAGCAACACTGCAAGATGCCGAAGACATCATGTCGCAGTTTCATATTTCTGGTGTTCCGATCGTCAATGCTGAGCGCAAACTTGTCGGCATTTTGACGAACCGAGATACGCGTTTTTGTGAAGCCCAAGACTTTGCTCGTTCGGTCGCCGACTTTATGACGGCAGCACCCTTGATCACCGCCCCGATGGGTACGACATTGGCGCAGGCGCGAACAATTCTCGGGAAGCATCGCTTGGAGAAGTTGCCTCTTGTCGACAGCGATGGGACCTTGATGGGTTTGATTACTGTCAAAGATATTTTGAAAGCCACAGAGCATCCCAATGCCACCCAAGATGAGCGTGGCCGTTTGCGCTGTGGAGCGGCAGTGGGCGTTGGTGCCGATCTTGAAGAGCGAGTCAACGCACTCGTGAAGGCCGGCGTTGATGCGGTATGTATTGATACCGCACATGGTCACTCGCTGGGGGTCTTGAACGCCATTCGTCGGATTCGTTCGGACTGGCCCGACTTGGCGATCGTGGCTGGCAATGTGGTCACCGCCGAAGGTGTGGAAGCACTTGTTGAGGCGGGTGCCGACACTGTCAAAGTTGGAGTCGGAGCCGGATCCATTTGCACTACTCGTGTGGTGTCGGGCGCTGGGCTTCCACAATTAAGTGCGATTTGGGAAGCAGCGCGTGCGGCTGATCGTTTGAATATTCCGATCATCGGTGACGGAGGTGTGGCTTATTCTGGCGACATAGTCAAAGCCATCGCCGCCGGTGCATCGACGGTGATGATCGGATCAATGTTGGCGGGCGCAGATGAATCACCAGGCGAAGTGGAGTTGTTCGAGGGTCGTCGCTACAAGAGTTATCGCGGCATGGGTTCGCTCGGTGCCATGAGCGGATATTCAGCAGACCGTTATGGTTCAGGTCAGTCAACTGTTGAATCGCAATCGGAGCGCTCGGGAAAGATTGCCCCCGAAGGGATTGAAGGTCGAGTTCCGGCAACGGGTTCGGTGCTTGATGTCATCGCTCAAATGCTCGGAGGTTTGCGTTCAGGAATGGGATATGCCGGAGCAGCCTCAATCGCAGAGTTGCAGACTTCCGCTCGCTTTCGCATCGTGACGGCAGCGGGTCGCGCGGAAAGCCATCCTCATGATGTCACGATCACCAAGGAAGCGCCGAACTACCAACGCCCTTCGCATTAGCCGCGACGGACGAGTAACACTCGATAGCCCTGACGTGAGGAAATGCGTTTCACGTTCCATCCCAAATCGCCTAGCCATTTTGCCAGTGAGTCACTTCCAAGATTTTTATTAACGACGAGCACGGCTACACCCGCTGGCGTGAGGCGCCCTAGCCAACGAGTTAGCAAGTCGTGGAGTTCCTTCTTGCCCGCTTTGATCGGTGGGTTACTCCAGATCACATCAAAGAGGAGTTCCTGAGGTACATCATCAGGAGTGGTGACGGTGACATTGGTGAGTAATAAAGATGTTGCATTGTCGCGAGTGAGTTGGCGGGCTCGTTCATTGACATCAATTGCCCACACCAAAGATTGTGGAGAACGCCGAGCCATCGTCATCGCCATCGGGCCGGCTCCACAACCGAGATCAAGAAAAGTTCCGGTGGTAGGCAATGCTGGGGCCTCCATCAACAAGACTTTGGTACCGGCGTCAACTCGACCATGGGAAAATACGCCGGTGTCGGTTTGGATACTGAAAGTTCCGTCCGCCAAGGACACCTCAATAGTCCGCCGGGCCGAGGCAACTTCTGGTTCGGCGTTGAAGTAATGAGGGGTAGGAAGATCTTGAGGAGCATCGGGTAAAGACATGTCATGGGTAGCCTGTCAGGTATGACATACAAAATTCGCACTTTCGGTGATCCCGTGCTTTTAACTCAGGCGGCAGGGGTCACAGACATTGATGGAAAAGTGATCCAAATTGTTGAAAAAATGTTTGAAACCCTCTATGAAAGTGAGTCCGGTATCGGGCTAGCGGCTCCTCAAGTTGGAATCCAGCGTCAGATTTTTGTCTGGGATATGGACGACGAACCGATGGTGATTTTGAACCCAAAGATTGTCGAGTCGGACGGCGAGTGGGTCTATGACGAGGGGTGCCTGAGCATTCCTGGCTTGTATGTTGAGATGACTCGCCCAAAGACTGTGCTGATGACGGGTGTCGACCTCAACGGTAACGAGATCTCCATTGAAGCCGATGAGTTGGAAGCGCGATTGTTCCAGCACGAGTTGGATCACCTCAATGGGGTGTTGATGTTTGACCGTATGCAGCCAGAGCAACGCAAACAGGCCATCGCGCAATACATCATGATCACTGAGCAGGCAGCTCCCGTTGAAGGCATCGTCCGCCTGCGGGCCGAGTGAGCATGATGTCGCAGAGTTTGGCGCCCTTACCCAAGGGTCCTGTGCGGCGCGTTGCCTTTCTCGGTACCCCAGATATGGCGGTTCCGGTCTTGCGTGCACTTGTTGGCGCAGGTGTTGAAGTAGTCCATGTCATCACCCGTGCTGACAAGCGTCGGGCACGTGGAAACGATCTACATCCCAGTCCAGTCAAAGTAGCTGCGCTTGAACTCGGACTGAACGTCTCTCACACAGCGCAGGACCTGATTGACGTTCATCAGCAAAAACCTTTTGATCTTGCCGTGGTTGTGGCCTACGGGGCGCTCATCAAAGTACCTGTCTTGCAGGTCGTGCCGATGCTCAACTTGCATGTCTCGTTATTGCCGCGTTGGCGTGGGGCCGCACCCATAGAACGAGCGCTCCTATCTGGCGATGAGCGGACTGGCGTGTGCCTGATGCAGGTTGAAGAGGGTCTTGACACTGGGGCAGTTTTGGGCCGCAGTACGATGGCCATTACTGCATCAACGACAGCTGATGACATACGCAACACATTGATGGAGGCTGGAACACAACTTTTGCTTGATCAGTTGCGCGATGGTTTGCGTGAACCCGTTGCTCAGCAGGGTGAGTCAACATACGCAAAAAAGATTGA
>CAMAYS010000129.1:0-6323 GCA_945862545.1 Bifidobacterium breve
ACAATCGCCTTGGCACGTAATGCTGGATTATCACTTTTAAAGATTCCCGACCCAACGAAAACTGAATGTGCTCCGAGTTGCATCGCAAAGGCTGCATCGGCTGGAGTAGCCAGACCTCCAGCGCAAAATAGAGGCACAGGCAATTGCCCAGTTTCAGCAATTTCTTGTACGAGTGATAATGGAGCCTGCAAACGCTTTGCCCATTCAAACAGTTCTGCCGAATCGGCTGTGCCGATCTTTTTGATGTCACCAAAAATCGATCGTAAATGCCTTACTGCTTCAACAACATTTCCAGTTCCAGCTTCACCTTTGGAGCGGATCATGGCAGCTCCTTCGCTAATGCGGCGTAAGGCTTCACCCAAATTCGTCGCACCGCACACAAACGGAGTCGTAAACTTAAATTTGTCAATGTGATGAGCCTCGTCGGCAGGAGTGAGAACTTCACTCTCATCGATGAAGTCAACGCCTAAAGCCTGAAGGATCTGTGCCTCAACGAAATGACCGATACGCGCTTTGGCCATCACTGGAATCGTTACGGCTGCTTGGATCCCCTGAATCATTTCTGGGTCACTCATGCGTGCGACTCCCCCATCACGGCGGATATCGGCGGGTACACGCTCAAGAGCCATGACTGCACATGCCCCTGCGTCTTCAGCGATCTTTGCTTGTTCGGGGGTGACGACGTCCATGATCACGCCGCCCTTGAGCATTTCAGCTAAGCCCCTCTTGACGGGGAAAGAACCGGTGACGGAGCGTGAAGAACTTGTTTCCATGTCTTCAGGCTAACGCTGAAGCGGCGAGAGTGACGGTTCGAGAGAATGTGATCAGGGCCACGCCGTTGCGGCGAGGGACTCGCCTGAAGCAACGATGACGCCCTGACCTTTGCGTATCAATTCAACGAAAGTCCGACCAGGAGTCAACAGAATCGGCTCACCCACCTCATCGGTCAGAGTCCAAGGATCCATCTTGTCGGCCCGTGTCCATGTTCCCTGAGTGATCTTGCCCTGTTGCAGGACCCACGCCACACCAGTACCAGTTGTTTGGGCTTCAGG
Source organism: Bifidobacterium breve (assembly GCA_945862545.1). GTDB lineage: Bacteria > Actinomycetota > Acidimicrobiia > Acidimicrobiales > Ilumatobacteraceae > Casp-actino8. The sequence goes on from CAMAYS010000129.1 coordinate 1,053, forward strand.
GCTCTTTTTATTCGCCGCACTAATTTTGTACTCAACTGTGAGCACCAGGAGATTTTCGGTAGTCACTTGTTCACCGTTGCTATCTAGGTGCACATTGGCGTCATGACGCCGCGCAAATGCCCGTTTATTCGCATCCCATTCCCAGGAGGCTTTCATGCTGCCGTCCATGCGGAGTTTGACACCTACAACATCAACACCGCTGTTGGATGAAGGATCAGTGGAATACAAAAATTGCGGTGGCGGTGTGCCGCCACGACTAGCCGCTACGGTCCAGATATCACTCGTGTTGGTGTAAAGATTGTGCGGGGCTTCCTTATCGTCAGAACGGAAAAATCCACTTCCCTGACCCGCCGCACTGGCACTCATGTTGACAAAGTTGGAACTCTTCACAGCCGCTGTGACACCAGCGTTTCCTCCACTCCAGACAAACAAGACTCCATTCAGTGAAGTAAGCAAATCAATGTCCTGTGTACGGCCAGAACGAATCGGTCCAACAGGATCAGAACCTTGCGAGTGAAAGACCAAGGCGAAACGAGTTAAGGCCTCGACGTTTTCTTCAAAAACAATGTCGGCTTGATTGAGACCAGTCTGCGGGCGGGCACTCGGGTGATTATCCACCTTGACGACGATGGCTGGTCGCAGGGCCAGGACGCCATCAGCCGCTGGTAATCCAGTCAGGGGCATAACCGGCCCCGCTACGGGAACAGAAGAAGTGACAGGCGAAGTTGAACTCGAACTTGCAGAGGTAGTGCTTGTCGTTGAAGAAATCGGCACGCTGTCAACATTTCCCGACCCGCCTCCACAAGAGACAATAAGAAACGTTCCGACACATGCCAAAGAAAAAGGAGACCTCAAAATTTTCATAGATCCTTTAATAATGCAATTCTCTCGTCAAGCGGTGGATGGGTGTCGAACAAGCGATGAAAACGAGCGAACTTGCCCTCATCGCGAACACCAGATAGGGGCTGTTCAATCCACATGTGAGCAGTGGCCATTGAGGCCGAGTGAGTTGTCGTCGTATCAGACTTCAGTTTCTCAAGAGCCGATATCAGACCTGGTGGATACCGCGTCATCTGACAGGCGGAAATGTCAGCAAGTGTCTCGCGCTTACGACTAATAGTCGCCTGCATCGCTTTCGCAATCATTGGCGCCAAGATCAGAAGCACGATGCCGACTATCGCCAAAGGGTTGGCACCGTTATCACGATCGCCATCTCGACTTGAACGACCACCGTTCCACCACATCATTCGTAAAGCGATATCAGTCATGAGGGCGATGGCGCCAACCATCGTCACGGCCAAAGTTGATACCAAAATGTCGTAATTGCGAATATGGGACAGTTCGTGGGCGAGAACCCCTTCTAGTTCAACTCGATCCATTTTTTCTAGCAAGCCCGTGGTCACTGCTATCGCTGCGTGTTGTGGATTGCGCCCAGTAGCGAAGGCGTTGGGTGCTGGGTCGTTGATGACATATACCCCGGGTTTTGGAATTCCACCAGCGATGCACAGTCCCTCAACCAAATTGTGCAGTCTTTGATATGTGGCTGGGTCTGCGGGAGTGGCACGACTAATCGAGAGCGCAATTTTGTCAGATTTCCAATATGACGTGAATGCCATAACAGCGGAAATGACTAAGGCAATAATCGTTGTGGCTAATCCTCCACCGATGAGCACGCCAACAGCGAAACCAACGAGAACGACGAACAACGTGAACCCCAGAACCAGCGCAACACTTCGCCGTTTATTCGACTTAATTTGATCAAACATGCGGTTCTAAAATTTGACTGTCGGAGGGATTTTCGCAGAATCTTCAGCCTCAAAAAATTCACGATGATTAAAAGTGCCTAACTTGGCAATCAAGATCGTTGGGAAAGTGTCTAACTGGTTGTGGTAGCCCAAAACTGAGTCGTTATAAAACTGCCGAGCGTACGCCACCCGGCTTTCAGTGGACGTGAGTTCTTCTTGTAAGGCGAGGAAATTCTGGTTGGCCTTGAGATCTGGATAAGCCTCCGAAAGAGCGAAAAGCTGCCGCAACGCTCCTGTTAAAGCGTTATTGGCTTGAGCCTGAGATTCGGGAGCGGATGGAGCGGCGACAGCAGCATTACGTGCGTTGATGACTGCCTCAAATGTCGACTTCTCATGGGCTGCGTATCCTTTAACGGTCTCAACCAAATTGGGGATGAGATCCAAGCGCCGTTTGAGTTGAACGTCAACCTGCGACCAGGCGTTATCCACCATGTTCCGAGTTCGAATGAGGCGGTTATACAAAACAATCGCCACCAAAGCCACGACTACAACAACTCCAATGAAATACAACATCTCCCTATATTACGCCATAACCCTTCAGCAATGTGTTCAGAAGGTAATCATTGACGACGAATCAGGCCTAAAGCACCCTGAATCAACTGCCGAGGAGCACTGCGAAATCTATGTGAAGCAGACTTTGTTGTGCGAGCCTGGGCAATGATCTGACGATAAATAGTCAGGTACGACTCAGCTAGGTGAACCATGGAGAACTCCCGAGATCGGTGATGACCTGCATCAACCAAACGCTCACATAAATCGTCGTCTGACAGCAATCGTTGCAGCGCTGTCTCCAGATGGCGCGAGTCATTGGGTTCTACCAAAAGAGCATCAACTTCGTGCGTCGCTACGTTCATATAACCATCGAGAGCACTCGCGACAATCGGCGTATGTGCGGCCATGGCCTCAATCAATACGACGCCAAAACTCTCTCCCCCAAGAGAGGGAGCGCAGAAAATATCTGCTTCATGAAGACGGCGCGCTTTCTCTGCATCCGAAATTCTACCGAGCCATATCAAACGTGGATCTCCCGCCCAGTCGCGTTTTAGTCGCTCAGTTTCGGGACCATCAGAGGCAATCCAAAGATCAACGTCATCAGGTAAAGTCGCGTGCGCTTGGAGAAGGACTTCTAATCCCTTGCGAGGTTCGTGTCGTCCGCAAAAAAATATTGATCGCCTCGCGCCTGAATTCCTCATGACCCGTTGAGAGTTATCAAAACGGTCCAGTTCAACTCCATTCGGGAGAATTTGATATTCGCCCCCAAGATAACGCTGAGCAAGGAGTACCGCATCTTTGGAAACTGCGACTCTATGGTCTATGGCACTCGCAAACCCCTTGAGCGGAGCGCTGAGATATTTGTAACTCAAACTTTCACCGGCCGCATGAAAAGTCGCCACAATCGGCGCAGTGCGCATCACTAATGCAGTGATGCTGGCTCCTGGAGTTAAAGGTTCGTGGATATGCAAGACATCAAATTGCTCATCTCGCAAAACGCGGATTGTCCGTAGCGCCGCAGAAGGATCCGGAGCAAGTGGTGCGATGGACCCATTAGCAACCGTCGGCAAGCTTTCGCCGATTGGCGTGACGAAGGAGTCAGGGGGCGCCCCATCACATGGGCCGAGGACCCTGACCTCATGACCCAAACGTCGTAAGGCTCTCGCCAGGCCCATGACCTGACCCTGCACGCCCCCTGGTGTCGTAAGACTGTACGGACACAGCAGACCTATCCGAAGGTGATCTTTCACTACTGAACTTTGGTGAGTGTTCGTGGAAGACATGGCCTTTCCAAACTAGCGAGATACGCGGGTCAAGTGGTGTTGGGCTACGGTCAAGACATGCCTTTGCCTGCCTTATCCCTGATCGCATCACCAACCAAACGCCTACAAATCTTAGAACTTGCCGAACAAGCCGAACAGCGCGGCTTCCCCGCTTTGGCTTGTCCAACCTTGGGCAACGCTTTTGGCTTATGCGCAAGTTTGGCTCACGTGACACATGAAATGCGCTTCTACACGTCGATACAAGGCATCTATGGAGCCTCAGCATCAGACATCGGTTCCTTGGCCAGCCACATTGACGAGGTATCCAAGGGTCGGTTCGCTTTGGGTCTAGGGGTGAGCCACGAGGCAATGGTGAAACGCTTGGGTGTGACCATGGGGCCACCTTTATCGGATATGAAAAACTTTGTTGACGCTCTTCATGCTTCTGAGCGCTTTGGTGGTCCTTTGCCCCCCATCTACCTAGCAACTTTGCGTGATCGGATGCTGAATTTAGCGACTGAAATAGCTCAAGGTGCTTTATGGGCCAATGCAAGTTTCACTCATTCGGTACAACAAGTGCGAAGAGTACCAGCAGACAAAATTGCTGAGGGCTTTTATCTAGCAAACATGATTCCGACGGTGATCGCTGAGGATAAGGCTGCTGCACGAGCGGCCAATCGGGCCACGATGGCGGTGTATGTTCGGCTCCCCAATTATCGCAACTATTGGAAAGCATGTGGGTATATCGAGGAAATGGAAGCCATCGAAGCGGCATTTGCGAATGGAAATAATAAAGATCATTCCGCATTGATGAGTGATGCTTGGCTTGATGATTGCACGCTGAGCGGCTCGGCCGATGAGGTTCGTGATGGCCTCGACCGCTGGTACGACATTGGGATACAACCAATTGCCGTGATGTCAAGCCTGAGCGGTGGGCAAATTAAAGCGATTGGTGAATTGTTCGACATCTATCGTTAGCAGGCTCAGCCCAAACGAAGAGTTTCAAGGGGTTCTAATTTTGCAGCGCGATTAGCGGGATACAAACCCGCCAAGACGGAAATGGTGATCGCCAAAATGATTCCACCGGGAGCCAACCACGACGCCATGACGAAAACCCATCCGGCCAAACTGGCTCCAATGAATATTGCCAGCATTCCGAGCAAGACGCCCATAATGCCTCCGATCACTCCAACCGCAATTGCTTCAAGCAAAAATTGCATCGCAATAATCTGGCGCGTATGACCTAAGGCTCGACGGATACCAATTTCCGCCGAACGTTGAATGACGGAAATCGACATCACATTGGCGATTCCAAGTCCACCCACGATGATCGCCAAAAGACCCATAGAGATCACGATGAGTTGTAGTTGGCGGTCGCTTTGCGCAGCAAGTTCAAGGGCTTCACTCTTAATTTCAGTAGTGATTTCTTGAGGACCACCAAGGTTGACTGCGAGACGCAAAGCATCAGCAGATTCCTTCTCGGTCCCTTCCATGCAGCGCATATACATTTTGTTGGGCTCAGCTTCGTCGTCTAGGAAATCGATCTCTGCGCTGTGAAATGAAATAAAGACTGCGTTATCAAAACCTGGCTCCAATTCAACAGAATCCAAGATCCCGACAACTGCATATGGGATACCGCGCAGTTCAATCGTTCGAATTTCACCTGGCAAAAACTTAAACTCTTGTGCTAATCCGACGCCGATGACCGCAGA
>CAMAYS010000130.1:0-6288 GCA_945862545.1 Bifidobacterium breve
CCGTTGACGACGGCACCCTCGTGACGCTGAAGTAACTCAACGGAATATCCGTCTGGGTCGAGAACAAATGCCACCGTTACCGGCCAGCGCTCCAAACGAGCAGGGGCCATCGTCGAAGTGAAGCCAGCGGCCACGGCACGATCATGAACATCTTGGCAATCGTCCACATTCATATAGATCTTCCACAGCGCAGTGCCGTGCTCTATCGGACCAGAACGCTCCAACCACTGGGCCAACTGCAGCCGTCCCCCACCCGCATCGGCGGCGAGGACAATCTCATCGACTCCAGGAATCTGAGTCCGAGACTGGACCTTGAGCCCGATGATTTCGGTATAGAACCATTCGGACCGTTTTAAATCGGTGACGTTTATGCAGTACTGACCAACTGTCGATGCCATGATCTCCCCTTTGTGAAGTTGTCTTGTTGTAAATAGAAACTGATGAAAATATGGCTTACGGAATCAAAGAAAAATCATGGTCCGTCAACCAATGGCGACCCACTTCTTTCACCGGAGCCCAACGATCAGTCAGGCGCTGAGCCGTGGGATCGGCGTCGGTCACTTGTCCGAAATCAGAGGGACATGGCGCCATGCGATCAGCATGCACCTTGAGTTTGGCGAGATCAAAACTAAATAATTCGGCCGCACTCAAACCCACCATGCGACGCGTCTCATCAATCGGAATGTCATGGAATGTTTTCTTCAACCAAGCCCGCGTGTTTGGCCATGTGCCTTCGGGATGCGGGAAGTCGTTACCCCACATAATATTTCCAACGCCAATTTCATAACGCATGCCCAACTCACGGCGCTTGGTATTTGAAGCACCGATGAATACGTTGCGATCGATGTATTCGCTTGGAAGCATTTTGATAGCACCCTTAAACGGATCGCCACCTAATTTTTCCGTACCCTTTTGACCAAGAGCAAGTCGATCCCAGAACCAAATCTGTGGTGGCAACCACCAACAACCAGCCTCGGTCACACCAAAGCGCAAACCAGGGAAACGCTCGAACACGCCAGACCACAGCATGAACCACAACGGACGCGCTGGCCACCACACAACTTCAGTGACATAGATACCGAGGTGATTGTCATACTCATCGCGCGAGGCTGGGCCCGAGTGAGTTGAGATCGGCATGTTCAATTCTTCGCACAAAGCCCACACGGGGTCGTAATGACGATCGTGATATGGCAACTGATTGACCCACATCGCGGGAATCATCACGCCGCCTAAGCCGGAGTCTTTAGCCCGACGAATTTCAGCCAAAACCCGTGGTAGATCTGCCGTAATCGGCACAAGGGCCATGCCACGACGGCGCTCTGGACTTTGTGAACATAATTCGGCGAGCCAACGATTGTGAGCAATTGATCCCGCAAGACCCAATTCAGGGTCCATGTCCCCGGACATCCCGAGACCCGCGCCGAATGGCACGCATGTGCGACTCTCGACTGCGTCGGCATCGGGGAAAATGATTTCACCGGCAACACCATCACCATCAAGTTCCTGATCACGACGCGTCGCCTCCCAACCACTGCGTAATGCTTCCTCGTGTTCTTCAAACCACTTCTTGGCGTAATCCTCGTTACGTGTTCCGAGCATCGTGGAAACTTCGAGCGCCTTGTCGCGCTCTGCCAAAAACTCATCAAACTGTGGATGAAACTTTTTCTCCAAGTACTCGCGATAATCCGCAGTCGGAAGCCCTGCGTGACTGTCGGCCGAGACAATGATGTACGGATCGTTGACTGGAACGTTGAGATATGGATCGATATATGGATTCCCCGTATGGGTGGATGGGTTATCAATAGTGGTCATATTTTTCTCCTTGGTGTATTCATAATTTTTTCAGCCTGGAACTTGCCGTAAATAGGTCGGATTACTACGTGATTTCATTGACTCATAACGAAGACGCATCGAGTTGTCACCGCGTTCGCTATCGGGCATCATCCAAAACTGGTTGCGCAAAATACCATCAACGACCATGTCGGCAACTTCTTCCACAGCTGTGTAAGCAATTGCATGTCCAGCGGCCTTCATCTGGATTTCTAATTGTTCAACCGTTGTGTACGGAGTCTTACGCGGTCGTTGTTTCGCAAACTCATCAGTGCGCGATCGCCAAGATTCAAACAAACCAGTGCGCAACATGTTCGGCCCTGGGAACAACACCGAAACACCAATGGCCGACTCAACTTCTTGCAATTGTGCGTAGAGACATTCTGAAGCCGTGACCACAGCGGCTTTTGTGGCGGCATATTGCGGAGTTCCTGACAGTGGTGACACTCCGCCATTTCCTGAAGAGGTGTTCACGATGTGTGCCTCTTCACCGTGAGCCAACATGGCAGGCACGAACGAGTTGATCCCGTGAATCACACCCATCACGTTGACAGCTATCGCCCATTTCCAATCATTGAGTTCGTGTTCCCACATTCGACCTTCGGCCCCAGCACCGATGCCAGCGTTATTGCATAAGACATGCACCGCTCCGTAGGTGTCCAACGTGAAATCACGTAATGCGTCAACTGATTCCTGATTGGTCACATCAGTGACATGACCGCTGATCTCTAAACCTTTGGCGCGACACTCTTCAACAGTGGCTTGCAAAAGTGGGGCTTGCACATCGGCCAAAACAACTTTCATTCCTTCGGCAGCGAAACGCTCGCCCATCGCACGCCCGAGACCACCACCACCGCCAGTGACCACTGCAACTTTTCCTGCCAATGATTTCATGACATTCCCCTTTGACTACTGACCATCACACATCGGCAGTCAAGCCGACAAAAGCAGGACAACGTTGTGCTTCTTTGGGCACTCCACCTTTAGGGAGAGCGACTGCCACATCAGACACCTTCGGTCCGACTCTGGCAGCGATTGGTGCAAGTTGTTTGAGATCAAAGCCGTACACCTCGGCGGCATTGAGACCCAACATCTGTTCAATCTCTACAGGCGCACAGTCAGCAAAGGCTGCGCGCAATGCCTCAGTGCTATACGGAAAACTGGTTTCCTTATGTGGGTAGTCGCTGCCCCACATAATGCTGTCAACGCCAACTTTGTAACGCGAAGGCACTTCTCCTGGACGAATAAAACTTGAACCCGTGTAGCACTGACGAGCCCAGTATTCGCTCGGTTGCAACGGCAACCGCGACATCACAGGTTGTCCCCAGACATGTTCTTGCGAACCAACTGCATGACGCATTCGGTCAAAGAAATAATCCAAGCGAGTCAACTCGCCTGGGACCCATTCGGTGCCTTGCTCAGTGAACACGCACTTCATTTCAGGATGACGCTCCATGGCCCCCGAAACAATGAGATGAGTGAGCGCTCGATGTGACCACCAAGTGATCTCTAATAAAAAGATCACTGGAGACTCAACGGCTTCGGTCATGGCGGGACTGGCACTACCGCCGTGATGATTCACAGGCATGCCTAATTCTTCGCAGGCCGCCCACAGCGGACCGTAATAACTGATGTCATACAACTCAGGCAGTCCGACTCCAGGCGGTACCCCAGGAAGAAGAATTCCCCCTGTCAAGCCAGCCGACTTTGCCCAGCGGATTTCTTTGATTGAGGCTTCAATGTCGTGCAGATTGATTTGGCAAATGCCGACACGACGACCTGGTGTCCGACTACAAAAATCTGCCAGCCAACGATTGTGAGCACGCAATCCGGCCCAGCGTCGAGCGGCATCACCACTGTTGGCAGGGGGTGGCTGATAGGTCAACGAACTTTTTGGATAAAACGGTGGAATGGTGTTTGGATAAATCACCTCAGCAACAATTCCATCGGCCTCCATATCGGCTAATCGCCGATCAGAGTCCCAGTTGCGTGGCCCGTCTGGACCCTTGAGATCCTCGTACGGAACCTCATACGTCTCAGCCCAAGCATCAAACTCACTGACATATTCTTTGTCAAGAAAGGGTCGATACTCCAAAAGTTCCGCGCCGGCATGACAGTCAGCAGAAATAACCGTGTACCTCTCATCAACCATCTGATTTCCCCCTGACAACTGTCGGAACGAGCACTGATATTCCTAGCAGTAGAAGCCCAGACCGCGCACATCGGCTCACAAAGAAGCGACAAACTTTTGTGATCTGGCCAACGAATTGGCGGAGAGGGTGGGATTCGAACCCACGGACTCCGTTTCGGGAGTCAACGTCTTAGCAGGACGTCCCATTCAACCGTGCTCTGGCACCTCTCCAAGGTGTAGCGGGAGAAGCCTACAGGCGAGTTTCCAGCAACACTTCGAGCGGAACGGGAGGGATTCGAACCCCCGGGCCTTGTGAGCCTTCCGCTTTCAAGGCGGATGCATTTGTCCGCTCTGCCACCGTTCCGCCTGTGAGGCTAGCGACTATTTTCGTGAGTACCATCGCCAATTTAGGTAGCGATACTGATTCCAAAGAGTCTCTCAAAACTGGCGATGTACTCGGCGTCGTCCTCAACGGCCCCCAGCGCCACCCAATCGGCGTCACTGACCGAATCTCGACTCGCCAAAATCTCGGGCCCGCCCCAAGATACGGGATAACGCAGTCGCGGGGTTGTGGTTTCAATGGCTTGGCGAATGACAGCCCCCACCTCAAATGGGTCCGTGGAGTTAGCCATGCCAGCTGCATAAAACTGAAACATTCGGCGGTAGTGGGCCTCGTAGGCGCCCGTGCTGTTTGGAGCGTCAATATTTTTGGCGAAGATCGCCGATTTGGTGATCCCGGGCTCGATGATGGCGACACGAATATTGAAAGGCGCAAGTTCCTGAGCGAGACCTTCACTCATTGCTTCAAGGGCCCACTTTGATGCCACATAGGGAGCTTGCGCGAGAGCCGCAAAACGACCCACGACCGAGGAGACGTTGATGATGCAACCAGACTTTCGTTGACGCATCGCAGGCAGAACTTCTTGAGCACAACGAACTGCACCACAGAGATTGATGTTCATGATGTCGAGATACAGCGAAGACGGACACTCTTCAACGACGGCGTTTCCACCAACACCAGCATTGTTCACCAAAACGTCGATGCGCTTGGTGCGTTGCATGATGTCCACAAATCCATTGGTGACGCTTTGATCATCGGCAATATCTAATTCAACCCACTCAATGTCGACGCCAACTGCACTTGCCATTGCTATGGCTTTAGCGGCTTTATCAATGTTCCGAACCGTGCCAAAGACGCGGTATCCGTTTTGTGCTAGGTGAATGGCCGTGGCTCGGCCGATCCCCGAGTTTGCTCCGGTGACAACGGCTACTGATGATGAGTGTGCAGACATACCTGCACACTAGGCGAAAAAACGAGATTATTGAATCGTCAAGCGGAGTTGATCTATCCAGTCATCGGCTTGTTGCCAACGCACATCAGCATGTTCGCGAGTGCTGTGGACGTGAAGCGAATGCGCAGGATAAGAACCCAAAAACTTCACATTTCCTTGCTTGGCATGCAATGCCCGCAAAGCATCGGCGACCAACTCATCGGCGATATGTCCGTCGAGATACATCACGAAACAGTAATCACCAAGTCCGCCATCTTTCGTCGGTCGGGATAACAAGTTGGTGATGTTCACTCGTCGCGCAGCGAACTCTTGCAAGATTGAAATCAAACTGCCTGGCTCATCGGCGCGTTGATAGACAACAATGCCAGTGATGTCATGGCCTGTCGGTGCAGGTATCCCTGAGCGACCGACAACAACGAAGCGCGTCTGATTGCCAGCATGATCAGCAATATCGGTTGCCAAAATATCAAGTCCATAAAGTTCTGCAGCATTTCGCGGTGCAACGGCAGCGACTCCTGCGACAGCATTCGTAGCAACTGTTTTTGCTGCATCGGCAGTGCTATTCGCTGCGTGCACTTGCGCGTCAGGAAGTTTTTCCCGTAAGTACCGATGACATTGGGCTGTGGCAACGGGAATTGACAACACGCTCGTGACATCGCCAAGTGCTGTTCCAGGTAAGGCCATTAAACAATGCTCAATGTCAAGAACGATTTCGCGTTGAATCAACAGTTCGTAATCGAAGGACAAAGCATCTTGAGTGAAGTTCACCGTGCCTTCAATGGAATTTTCAATGGGGACAACACCGAAGTCCACTTCGCCACTTTGCACAGCATCCAAGACATCCGGGACGGAGCGATAGGCCACCAACTCGGCCTGATTGAGATCTCCCTGAGAACGCACAGCCTGTTCAGTGAAGGTCCCAAAAGGTCCAAGAAACGCCACCCGCAAAGATCGCTCAGTTGGGTGCTGGGATGGAGTGGAAGTGTTCACAATCGCCAAGGCTAGAGGCACGGTCGCCAAGTGGCAGGATGATTA
>CAMAYS010000131.1:0-5979 GCA_945862545.1 Bifidobacterium breve
ATGGATCGCTTGGCGAATGAACTTGGGTTTGCGGCGATGTGTTTTACTTTTCGTGGATGCGGAGAAACGGCGGGAGATTTTTCATTACAGGGTTGGGTAGAAGATCTTCAGGCGGCGATTGATCATATGATTGAGCAGACCAACCCGACCGGTTTGTGGCTCGTTGGTTCGAACACTGGGGGGTCAGTAGCGATGTGCGTCGCCGCAGACGATCCGCGTGTGCGTGGGTGCGCCTTGCTTGGACCACGGGCAGATTTTGACGATTGGGCTGGTCAGCCGCGCAAGTTCTTGGATCACTGCCGTTCTGTTGGTTCAGTGCGAACCCCGCAGTTCCCGAAGAATTTTGATGAATGGACTCGTGAATTGGGGCGATATCGACCAGTTCCCGCAGCCCAGCGTTTTGCCCCACGACCACTACTACTGCTGCACGGCGATGATGATGAAAGTGTTCCCGCAACTGACACTCGCCAGTTAGCAGAGTCGCATGGTTCTGCTGAAATGCGTGTGCTGGAAGGCGCTGGTCATCGTCTTCGTCACGATCCTCGGGCGATGGCGGTCCTCTTTGGCTGGTTAGACCGGCAACGACTTGAGGATATGTAGACGATTCAGAATTATGAGGCAGTCTTCACCTTTTTCCACGGTGATGCATTCTCAGCGATGACTACGGTGCGCTTAGCTTGCGTGAGAACAGAGAAAGAGCGAACCCAAGGCCCCACGTGAGGTGCATGGTGGGCAAGATCAGGACAAGAGCGAGCCGTTCTGCGAGTGAAAGCCGTGGCTGACTGAAAGAGATAGCGGTAGTAAGGAGGCCGTAGAGCAAGGGCACAAGCAGGCTCAGCGGGTTGATGACCGATATCGCAAGGCTGCATAGCAAAATAATTGTGACGAGTACTGGAGCAGATTGGCGCAAGCGTAGAGACGAAGGATGCAAGCAAACAACTTTTGCTTTCCACCAACCGTATTGAAAATACTGCCGTGCCAATTGTGATAACGAACTTCGGGGTTGATAATCAACCCACAGATTCGGATCAAACTGAATTGTTCCACCATCACGGCGTAGACGAATGTTCAGTTCGTAATCCTGGTTGCGGATCAACCGCTCATCAAACCAACCCACTTTTTCTGCACGAGACCTATCAAACACACCGAGGTACACCGAGTCAGTCGGACCTGCTTGTCCACCAACATGAAACTTTGATCCACCGGTACCAAACTTTGAAGTCATTGCGCGCGCCACGGCACGTTCAAAAACACTGCAACCGATTGGCCTCTGGATACCGCCCACATTGGCTGCCCCTGTCGAGCGAAGAGTGGCGACAGCGTTCAAGATGTAGTCGGTTGACAAGGTGGCGTGACCATCAACGCGAACGACGATCTGCCCTTTGGTATGAGCGATTGCAGCGTTTAAACCACTGGCGGTTTTCCCCGACGGGTTTTCTATAACCGAGATTCGATGATTTTGCGCGCAGAGACTCTGGGCGATCGCCTCTGTTGCGTCACTTGATGGGGCGACTGCTAAACAAATGTCAAATTCTCGCGGGTAGGTCTGAAGCAAAATTGACTGCACGGATTGCTCAAGGTATTTTGCCTCATTACGAATTGGCATCACGACGGAGACTGTGGGCCACTCGCTATGACTCATCATCTGGCTCTGGTCAGACACGGCGACTCAGAACAACCCAGACAGTTCTGAGAAGAATCTGGATATCTAAAATGAGGGACCAATTCACAAGATATTGCAGGTCGTAACCGAGTTTGTGTTCGGGTGCGCTGTCATAGCGACCGTGCACTTGAGCTAATCCAGTGAGCCCAGGTGGAAGCTCGGTACGTCGCTGGTACCCGGGTATGTCTGCTTGGAATCCTTTTGCCATTTCTGGTCGTTCGGGACGAGGCCCGACCAAGGACATTTCACCTTTAATGACATTCCACAGTTGTGGGATCTCATCGGCACGCATTGATCGCATCCAAGACATTGATGGGATGATTCGAGGATCCGCAAGAGTAGCGGTTTGCGGTCCGTCAGCTTCGGCGTCAAGTCTCATTGTTCTAAATTTGAAAACGGTGAAGGGCTTTCCCTTTTCTCCCACTCGCTGTTGACAATAGATAAACGACGGTCCAGCCACTATTCGCACATAGATGAAGAAAAAACTGACGAGGGGAACAACGATTGGTGAGACAGTCAAAAGTAAGAACAAGTCGAATAATCTTTTTAGTCGCCGCTGATGAATTGCGAGGTTGTGAGATCGAAGTCGGGTGAATGGAATTCCAGCGATCTGATGAATTGATCGAAGCCCGAGCAAAGTTTCTTGAGCACTCACTCGCTGGTGAAGAACTACTCCGAGTTCCTCCAACTCCCCCAAAGGCTCGGGATATGCGGTGTCAAAGGTCTGGATATCAAGAAACAAGAGATCGGTGATCAGATGAGAGGAAACGATCTCAATAATGTCGCTGGTGTCAAGGGTGGTGGCAACTACTTCCCCGAGTCTTTCGTTGGATTCAAACTGTGAACAGGCGATCGATATTGCCTCCTGCGGACCGACGATGCCGACTCTGGCAAGACCCTGACGACGCAAGGTGAGATTTCGAGTTAGGTACCGGCTAGAGGTGAGTGCGAGTGAGCCGAGAAGAAGTAGCAGAACCAGGTTTACTCGGGGCATGAAGTAGCGGTCTGTGAATAGGGTGATGACGGCGATCGTTGTCACGCCAACGGCAAGTGCCAGCGATACGCGAGGGAACCACGAGGGATTGCCGATTCGCGATTCGCGTTCGTAGAGTCCGGCGAAGTAGTTAATCAGGAGTAGAAAAATTGATACCAAACTGAAACCGATTAAGTGGTGTCCGAGAGAATAGTTTGGCCAGTTCCGTCCGAACCGAATCAAGTTGATGGTTACCAGGGAGATAAATAGGGCGAAAAAGTCAAAGACAAAGAGGAACCGAAAACCATGCTTCCAGATCGCATTTAACGGTCGCGAGAAAAGATGAATGCCTGTTTCGATGAAAGAAGGAAATGCCCGTGGCAACTGCTGTCGCGGACGCTCACTCATATGACCATGATACCGCTCCCGCATACGGCGAAGCGGAGATGTGACCTGAAGGAGAGGCTGTTCTTTTTAAGAGAGTTGATTGAGATGCCAGTGAAAAGCACTGTCGATGATTTGCTGGAGACTCTTTTGGGCAGTCCAGCCAAGGGTTTTCTTGGCGAGTGTCGCATCGGCATATACGGCCGCAGGGTCTCCTAATCGGCGAGGAGCGAACTCATGTGGAACTGCGTGACCCAATACTTTTTCGGTGGCGGATAAAATCTCCAGCACCGAAGTGCCGACACCAGTGCCGAGATTGACAGTCAGATTGGGGCCACCCGATTGCAGATAGTCGAGAGCTTTAGCGTGGGCGTCAGCCAAATCTTCAACGTGAACATAATCGCGAATTCCTGTCCCGTCTTTCGTAGCATAATCATTGCCTAAAACCTGGAGTGGACCACTGACGTTGAGGGCAGCTTTCATGACCAGCGGAATGAGGTTCGTCGTGATATCCCAGTTCTCACCTAACACGCCATCGCTGCTGGCGCCGGCGGCGTTGAAATATCTCAAACTTGTCCATTGCAAGCCGTGGGTTTCGCCGTACCAGCGAATGACCCGTTCCATCGTTGCTTTAGTTTCGGCATAAATATTCGCTGGAGAAATTGCAGATGCCTCACCGATTGGGGAGGATTCTGGATTGCCATACACCGCAGCAGAAGATGAAAAAACAATGCGTTTGACATTCGCGGCCAGCATTCCTTCAATCAAATTGACAGTTCCCTGAACATTGTTTCGCCAATACATTTCTGGCTGACTCATGGATTCGCCGGCACTTTTATATGCCGCAAAATGGATCACACTTGTGACTTGATATTTTAGACAGATCTCGGTGACGAGGGCAGAGTCAGCAATATCGCCAATGACCAGTGGGGCACCCAAGACTGAGTTCGCATTGCCACGTTCTAAAGAGTCAAGAACGACGATCTCGCGGCCGAGTGATGTCAAAAGACGCGAGGTTTGGGAGCCGATGTATCCAGCACCGCCAGTGACGAGAATGGTCACGAGATGCCTTCAACATGTATAAAATGATCAATCATTTTTTGAAGGCCAATACGTAGTGATACCTCTGGTCGCCATTTCAAGAGACTTTGAGCCAGGGCGATATCGGGTCTTCGTTGTAGCGGATCGCCTTGTCGTTCGGGCGGAAGTGAAACGGAGAGAATTTCACTTGAAGAACTCGTGAGATTGATCACTAGCTCAGCAAGTTCACGCATCGTGAACTCTTCGGGATTCCCAATATTGACGGGAAGATTGTAATCGCTGTCGAGTAAAGCCATCAGACCGCGAACTTCGTCACTGATGTGGCAGAACGAACGCGTCTGTTGCCCATCGCCGTGCAGCGTCAAAGGCTGATTAAGTAAAGCCTGTTCGACGAAGGTGTTCACGACTCGTCCATCACTCGGTCGCATCCGTTCGCCATAGGTATTAAAAATACGCGCAATACGTATATCAAGATAATGAACTCGGTGATAGGCCATTGTGAGTGCTTCACTGAAACGCTTTGCTTCGTCGTAACAACTGCGTGGCCCAATTGGGTCAACATTTCCGCCGTAGGACTCGGGTTGCGGATGCACCAGGGGATCACCGTAAACCTCGCTGGTGGACGTCAGGAAAAAGACAGCCTGATCTTTCACGGCGCGGTCAAGAAGATTGCGTGTGCCAGTGCTGCCAACCGCCAAAATTTCGAGTGGCATGGTGGCGAAGTCATTAGGTGAAGCTGGGCTGGCAAAATCGAGGACAGCATCAAATTTTTCTGTTAATGCGCGATGCTCAGGCCACGCAAGGGTGACGTCATGTTTAATCAGGTGAAAAAGTTGGTGATCACTTAGATGCGCTACGTTGCTGGCGCGACCAGTGCAAAAATTATCGACCACAACTACTTCATCGCCACGAGCGAGGAGAGCGTCGGCAATATGTGAACCGATGAATCCTGAACCCCCAGCGAGTAAAACGCGCATCCCTAGCGACCAATTCCTAGATGGGTGAAACCAGCCGCTTGCCATGTAGATCTGTCAAGAAGATTGCGCCCATCAACGATGGTTCGTCCGCTCATGACCGCACGAACTTCAGAGGGATCAATTTTAGTGAATTCTGACCATTCTGTGAGAACGATAAGAACCTCAGCATCGCGAGTGCATGCCAAGGCAGAGTCTGCGATCTGAATTTCTTGGCTGAGACCAATTCGGTGAGAGGTGACTGTTGGATCGAAAGCCTGGATGATTGCCCCCAAGTGCAGGAGTCGGTGAATGATTTGGAGAGAGGGGGAGTCGCGCAGATCGTCGGTACCAGCTTTGAAAGTGAGTCCCCAGACAGCGACAACTTTTCCGCTGACTGAACCACCTGCGGCAAGGCGAATTTTTTCGGTGACTCGGTCAAACTGTTGATCATTGACAGTAATGACACCCTTCAAGAGATCGAAGTTGTAATCGGCGTTCTCAGCAATCTTGATAAGAGCGCGTGAGTCCTTGGGGAAACATGAGCCACCCCAGCCTGGGCCAGGTTGCAAGAAATTCGC
Organism: Bifidobacterium breve; assembly: GCA_945862545.1. Classification (GTDB taxonomy): domain Bacteria; phylum Actinomycetota; class Acidimicrobiia; order Acidimicrobiales; family Ilumatobacteraceae; genus Casp-actino8. The sequence continues at coordinate 5,596 of CAMAYS010000131.1, forward strand.
GCCAATCCTGGTATCGGATCCGATACCCAAGACGACATCGTTGATATCGGCTCCCACTCCTTCACAAATCGCAGCGATGGCATTGATGAAGGATAATTTGGTGGCGAGAAATGCATTGGCAGCATATTTGATGGTCTCCGCTGAGGCGGGATCAGTGATGATGATTTTTGCTGACAAGGCATCATAGATAGAAGCGACTTTTAAGGCTGCTTGACGATCGTCGCTGCCGATGACAACGCGATCTGGATGTAGAAAATCGTGGACTGCTGAACCTTCGCGCAAAAACTCGGGATTTGATACAACGCTAATGTCGGGTCGCTGAAGTGAGCGTTCAACGACTTTTGTTGAACCGACCGGCACTGTGGATTTGTTAACGACGATGGC
>CAMAYS010000132.1:0-5866 GCA_945862545.1 Bifidobacterium breve
GCATTCTCCACTGGGTCCCATGCCCAAACTCCACTCCAACCCAGCACTTCGTAACTCCACCAACTGCCGAGAATGATTCCGACAGTGAGAAATCCCCATGCATACAAAGTCCAGCGTCGTGTCTCAAGTAGCCAACCTTCACCAACCCGACCAGTGATCAGAGCCGCCATGGCAAAAGCGAAGGGAACCGTAAACCCGACATAGCCGATGTACAAGATTGGTGGGTGGAACAAAACCAAGATGTGGTTTTGAAGAAGCGGGTTCGGACCTGGTCCATCGCTCACTCCGAGAGGACCCATGGTGAAGGGATTCGCTGGACCAAAAGATAAGAAGAAGAAAAAGAGTCCAACGACGAACATCACAACCATGGCCCACGCCAAGAGTTCGTCACCGGCCCGTCCGCGAAACTTGCGAGCCACGGCTGCAACAAAGGCAGTGAGAACTAAAAGCCACAACAAAATTGAACCCTCAAGAGCGCTCCATAGAGCCGTCACATTGAAGATTGCTGGAGTATCGCGCGAGCCAACTTGTTGGACATACTTCATAGAAAAGTCGCGGGTAATCAACGCCCGTTCCATCATCACAAAGGCCAACAACGCTGCGAAAAAAGCCACATAGGCATAGCGCACAGAAGATTTCAATGCCCGAAGATCGTGTTGACGAATACCCGCAATCGTGACGGCGATACCCGACAAACATGTCAAAAGGCCCAATAAAATCGCTCCACGCCCGAGCGCAGCATTGATACTTACAGCGAGCATTCCGAACCCTTGTCCGTTTCGCCTGCAATACGATCAGGATTTTCTGCCTCGTATTCATTTGAATGTTTCACTTCTATGCGGTCTCCGTTAAAAACTCCATCTCGCAAGATTCCATGAACGACGACCGGAATACATTCTTTGAAAATCCCGCCAGGTTCCCCTTCATATACGACTGGCAGTGAGACACCACCAAATGAAATGGAGAATTCTGTTGCGGTTGCGTTGTCGGTCACCGAACCAACATCAACGATTCCTTGAATGCGCAATCTTCGCCCCGCTTCGCAGCCTTCTCTAGCGCCGATCTCGTCAACGTTGCAGTAGTAATCGATGGCCGAGGTCAAAAACTTTGTGAGCACCAGCCCTCCTGCGGCGACTACCAAGAGCAGAACAATCATTGCCAACCATGGGCGACGCTGACGCCGCTGACGTGCCGATGGCTCACGAGGTGAAAGATCTAGCGAGTCGGGCGATGTACCAATGTCATCAGGCGAATCGGATTCGCTCATAACCAAGGCCTCTTATCGCGCGGAACATCGCGTGCTGCCTTGCGTGAGCGATGGAGCACCCCACGGGCATATAGCGCCACACTGGCGAAAGTAACGACATAGCTTGCCACGATGAAACCAAGATCATCCATCAGTGACCTACTCGCGTTGCTTCAGCGCGTCGTTCAGAAAGAGCGTGATCGAGACCACTGTCATCAAGCATGTCTTCAAGCATCAATGATCGCTGGCGATGTAACACGAGCCAGATGTACATCAAGGTGAACACCACGACACCCAAGAACAGAGTGAACAGCATCAGACCATTCATCTCAACATCGGTGCCACGACCAGCCACACTTGCCTCTTGATGAAGCGTGTTCCATAGTTCTACCGAGAAGTGCACGAGCGGTATTTCAAGTACTGCCAACAGTGCTAAGACTGCACTGCGGCGGGCCCGCTGTTGGTGTGTGCCACCAAGACCGCGCACAGCTAAATACCCGATGTACGTCACAAATAAAAATGCTGTTGTCGTCAGACGGGCGTCCCATGTCCAGTACGTGCCCCAGGTCAGTCGCCCCCACAAACTGCCGGTGACGAGTGATATCCCCATAAACAAAACACCAACTTCAGCAGATGCCCCAGCGATACGATCCCATGTGAGCGAGCGAGTTCGCTTCCACAAATAAGCGGCTGAAGATACTGCGGTCATGACGAAAGCTAAATAAGCCAACCAGGCGCCGGGTACATGGGCATACATAATGCGGACTGATTCACCCTGATTCACATCAGCTGGCGAAACAAAAATTCCAAGAATGATGAGGAGTGCAATACCTAAGACAACAAAAAACCCGAGGCCCTTCGTGAACGGTGTGGAAGTTGCTCGATCGTTGCTCATTTATTTGCTCCTCTCTCAATCATCAAGCAGTGGCCCAAAGGCAACTGCACCTGACACACTGAACAACACGGCGAACACTGCTAGCAAACCCAGCCAAGGCCAGCCTTGACCAGTTGAAACTCCACGGGTGCCAAACGCAGACTCAGTTGCCCGAGTAGCCCCGATCAACACTGGTGCCACCACCGGCAACAAAAGCAATGGGAGTAACGTTTCCCGACCTTTGGCCCCAGCGGCGAGACCTCCATATAGGGTACCTACGGCGGCTAAACCACAGGTAGCGGTGAGCCCAGTCGTGACCAAGAGCACGCTCCCCGCCCACGACAATTCGGCTCGATAGAGCACAACCGCAGTGAGAATCAGCAAGGTTACGAGGACCACGAGTTGCGCCATCAGGGCCATCATCTTGCCAATAAAAATCCCCATCGCAGGTACCCCCGCCGAACGCAGTTGATCAAGCGCTCCATCGGCTGTCTCGACGGCGAATGAGCGTGAGACCATGATCAAGGTACTGAACATTGCCGCCAGCCACACAAGACCTGGTGCTACTCGTTCAAGAACCGCGTCGCTATCAAGGGCGAAGGCAAACATCACCATCACGATCAAGGCAAATGGCAGGACTTGATTGAGCAACACTCGGCTGCGCAATTCCACGCGTAGATCTTTTGCGGCGATCAATCGCGCCGTACCGATCACTGTTGTACCAGTGAATCGCTGTTGACTGGCGTTACTCATAGACCAGCAACTTTGCGAACTTGGCCAGCAATGACTTCAACTTGACGAGTCGCTAATTTGTTAGCGCGTTCTAGTTCGTGGCTAGCAACGATGACAGTTGCTCCAGCAGTTGCTGCCATCTTCAACACAGAATCCAATTCATCGCGACCCGACGCATCAAGACCAGCATGAGGTTCATCAAGCAACCACAGTTCTGCACGACGAGCAACTAAACCAGCAAGTGCCGTCCGTCGCCGCTGACCTGCCGACAAACGAGATACGGGCAAGTGAGCGAGGCGACCATCAAGGCCCATCCGACTCACCGCTAAGTCAATCTCGCTTTCGCTGGCACCCACTGTGCGCCCCCAAAAGCGAACATTTTCGGTGACTGTCAGATCACCGTATAAACCATTGCTATGTCCGATCATGCCAACTCGATGACGGACCAATTCTCGATCATTCGCCAGATCCACACCGAGTACCCGACCCCGACCGCGCTCAAGGGCCACCAAGCCAGCGCAGAGTCGCAATAAGGTCGTTTTTCCAGCGCCGTTAGGCCCACTCAGCAAAACAATTTCACCGCGCTGAACGGTCATCGTCACCCCAGCCAATGCGGGAAAAGAACCCAGCACGGCGACAGCATCACAGAGGTCGACAACTGGATCAAGTGTGGCTGGATCGTGACCGTGTGAGACCGTCGACATGCACTTGTGACGCTACCTCTGAACACCTTGACTCACCCGTGGCGGAACAGGGGTTGCACACAATCACAGGTATTGTTACGAGCCTGTGGGTACTGGAAATGAGATCGATTCAAGCGATTATCTGACGGTCCTTCCGCCCACGAACTTGGATCACGCACCCAACGGCCCCGAAGCGCATCCACGACTCCCATTTTGGGAGCGACCGAAGGCAAAAAAAGACCTCCGTTGGTTCATGCAGAATCTGGGATTCATGCTCATTGGTCTAGGACTACTGATGTTTCTCTTTGTCGGCTACCAACTATGGGGAACAGGCATTCAGGAAGCCCAATCACAAAATAAACTCGAGAACACATTTAAAGACATGATAAGAGAGATCAGGGTTGAAAAGCCCGTGCAAGGGATTCCGAGCACAACCCGAGAACCGATTTTTGTCAATCGTGGTGACGGAGTATTTCTCATTCAGATGCCGACAATCAATGTTGCAAAATATGTTGTGGCCGGAGTTGAAACTGCTGATCTGAAAAAAGGTCCGGGACATTACACATCGACACCCCTACCTGGTGAACTGGGAAACTCGGCAATTGCTGGGCATCGCACCACATACGGTGAGCCGTTTCGAGATCTTGATGATTTAGAAATTGGCGACCCAATCATCATTACCGATTTATTCAACCGCACTTTCACATATACGGTCACCGCTCAACAGATTGTCAAGCCGAGTGATACTTGGGTGACTGCCACCACTGATCCGAACAAAGCGATACTCACCTTGACCACATGTGATCCTGAGTTTTCAGCGAATCGGCGATTAATCATTTCGGCTGAGATGGATCTCAAGAGCAGCGAAATCGCAGCGTCCCCCGCAGTCACATATACGCGATCATCACCTGCCGAACCCAGCATCAACAATCCATCTCCAACCACCGAACCGGCCATCAACAATCGACCCCCTGAGTCAACCTTTGAACAAGATGGTGACACTCTCAGTCAAGGTTGGTTCAGCGATCTCTCAGCGATTCCGCACACCGCAATGTGGAGCCTTGCGGAGTTACTGATTCTCTGTGGTGCTTGGCAGGTTGCCAAGAAGTTCCGCAATCGACTCATCGGCGTAGCCGTTGGCTTTGCTCCATTTTTTGTGGTGTTGTATTTCGTCTTCGAAAATATCAATCGGCTGTTACCACCCAACTTGTAAAAAAGTACTCATCGTATGTATGCACTCATTATTCTCTCAATAAATCCGCACAAAACGCTGCCGTACCCGAGACCAGCGCATGAGGTGCTTCCCAGGGAACAAAGTGGCCGCAATCGCGGATCAAATACGGACCGACGTGCTGTTCAAAAACTTGGGCAGCCATTTTGTCAAAGGCCGGATAGATGACGTGATCACTCGGACCAAAAAGCACCAAAGTTGGTGTACTCGCGTTATGCCCCATCATTGTTGGTTCACTGCTTTTGGACGGATGAAAGACAGTTTCATATCCACCAAAAGAAGCACGCAACACTGTGGCATCGGCAAAGGGCTCGCAATGAAAGTCGATAGCCGATTGATCAAAAGTTCCGGGATGAGCCCAAAAACGACTCCCGTAAAAAGTCGCGATATAGCGACGACGTTCATCCGCCGTGGACAATTCACTTGCCAGAGCATCAGCATCAAGACCTTGGCGCAAAAAATAGTCGGCGGCTTCACGCGGTGCCCGCGTGCCATCAATTCCAGCCATGCGCTCTTTATCAAAAGGCAAAGGTGAGTTGAATAACACCATGCGATCAACGAGGTCTGGATAACGCAATGCCATGTCTTGAATAACGGGACCGCCTAGATCGCCACCCAAAACGACAACCTTGTCGTAACCCAATTGATCGTGCACGAGCGAGTACATGTCCTTGGAATGCGATGGCGTGTCATAGAAACCGTCAGTCGGCTGACCGCTATCACCAAAGCCACGTAGGTCAGGCACGATGACATCAAATCCTGCAGCCGCAAATGGTGCGATGACTTTCCAGAAAATCCTCTTACTTTCAGGCCATCCATGCACACAGAGCAGTGCCACACCAGAACCTCGCTGAGCTTTTTCATAGACAAAAGCCTGATCAAATCCACGTAACGAAGATCGATGGATATGAAATCTGCGGGCATCTACATCGTCGTTCATGTCCATACCGTACCCATCATGTTTCAGACGATAGGTATTGAAGGCATCACCACGCTCTAGCGTAAAGAGTTATGGATGCCCAAGAGTTCCGCGCCAATGGTCAAGCAGTCATTGAGTTGATTGCCCAATACCTAGAAACAATCGAAGAACGCCCGGTTAC
>CAMAYS010000133.1:0-5825 GCA_945862545.1 Bifidobacterium breve
TCAAGCGATTGAACAACGGATTGCTTATTTGGTTGAATCTGGAGTGAGCGAAGAAGAATTGCGCGAACTCGTGCGCTCTTCAATTCAGCTTGGTCGCGGATTGTGAGCGAAACCGATCAGCAACTCGCCTCGCGCATTGCCACCCAAGCCGGAGTCATGCTTGTCGAACTGCGCGATGAGTTGGCAATTGAGGGGATCCACTATTGGGATCTCAAAGATGAAGGTGACATTGCTGGACATCGCTACATCATGGATGCCCTCACGCAAGCGCGCCCCGATGATGTGATCTTGTCCGAAGAGGCTGCCGATAATCGTCGACGCCTAAGTGCCGAGCGCGTATGGATCATCGACCCGATTGATGGCACGAACGAATTTGCTGAACCCCCGCGCTATGACTGGGCGATTCACATTGCTTTGTGGGAAAAAGGAAAACTCACCGTTGGGTCAGTGGCATTACCTACTTTGGGCATCACCTTTGATGCTGACCCTGCGCCCATCGTGCCCCCATCAACCCGCGAACGCCCCCTGCTCGTCACCTCACGAACCCGCAATCCCTACTGCGCTGTCAAGGTGGCTAATGCCCTCGGCTGTGATGTGGCGCGACTTGGATCTGCAGGCGCCAAAGCCATGGCCGTTGTCATGGGTGAGGCTGACATATATGTCCATGATGGCGGAATGTACCAATGGGATTCAGCGGCCCCTTCAGCTGTTGCCGCTGCCGCCGGACTGCATGTCAGTCGCACCGATGGCTCACCACTGATTTACAACGAAGAATCCTTGTGGCTCCCCGACTTTTTAGTCTGCCGACCAGAATTCGCCGAGGCTGCACTACGGGCTTTAAACGACTAGTTGAGGTACGCTTTGGCAATGAAACGTTTGCCAGGGATCGTCATTGCAGGACTCGCATCAATTGCCGCTGGAGCAATTCACGGTGGGGCAATCGGCTTACATGCTGAGCACCCACAGTTGGCACGCATTTTTATTGTTGTGACCTTGGCGCAGCTGGCCTGGGGTCTTTCGGCACTACTACGCCCTCAGCAATGGCTCTTGCCCGTTGGTGTTTTGATTAACGGTGCCGCTGTCGGCGGCTGGATCGCCACCAGGATCGTCGGCATTTCTTGGATTGATGGACTTGAAGTACGCGAGAGCCCACAGTTGGCTGACAGTTTGTGCGCTGGTCTGGGCATCGTGGCTGCCACTGTCGCCTTAGCTGCTCTTCTCGTTGGTGAGCGCGAACTCCCACAAGTACGTTTGGCTCTACCTTCTTTCGCAATCCTGTTATTGACATTGCCAGCAATGTGGAACGGTGCCGCCCACGTTCATAATCACGCAGCGACTTTTGACGCAGCAGGCAACGTGATCAATGAAGCTCAGCCCCACGACCACGGCACGGCGACAACACCCGTCGAACAAATAGTCTCTGAAACCCCAACGACTCCCGCATCGACCTTCGCTGCCTGGCCACGACCCTATGACCCAGACCTGCCACTTGATATTTCCAATGTTGCAAATGTCAGCGCCGAACAAGAGAGCCGCGCCAAGGCGCTCATTGAGTCGACTCAACGCGAACTTCCCACCTGGGCCGATTACCAAACCGCCCTTGCTGGTGGCTGGCAGTCAATTGGTGACGGTTCAACAGGGTTTGAACACTTCATTAAGCGCGAACTGATTCAAGATGACAAGTTCCTTGATCCAACGGCACCAGAAGCCTTGGTCTACAAAGTTGAAGGCGCCAAGCGCACTCTGGTTTCAGTGATGTTCATCGCCAAAACTGGAGTCACAGTTGATGATCCAAGCCTGACCGATTACGCAGGTGGGCTCATCCAGTGGCATTCACATGACAACTTGTGCTGGCGAAATAATGCTCAAGGCGTCCCCGTGATTTCAGGCTTGACCGATGGCGCAGGAAACTGCCCCGCTGGTTCGGTGCGCGCCGGAGGCAACAACGCCATGGTGCACGTGTGGATTACCCCACATCTCTGTGGGCCATTCGCAGCCCTCGAAGGTGCCGGCGCAGGTCGCTCTAACGTCAGCGATTCTGAGCGAGTCGACCTCTGCGGTGCGGCGCATCAACATTCAACTTCGGCGCCGACCACGGTTGTCACGACCGATCCAACAATAACGACCTTCGCCCCAGCAACGACTGTCGCCCCAGCGCCGACAACGACCGCTGCCCCAAGTTTCAACGACACTGGTGCTTCACGAATTTCTCTCGGAGGATTCCCTGGCGTGACCGCCGATCAGCAGGCTCGTGCTGAAGATCTGCTCTATCGCACACGTGAGAAGTTAAAAAAGTTTGCTTTGACCCAAACTGCGTTGGACAATGGTTTCACGTCCATCCAAGACGCAGGGACTGGTGTCGAGCATTACATCAACTGGAGTTACATCAACGACGATCACGAGCTTGATCCAAATTATCCTGAAAGTTTGGTCTACCAAGTTGGGGCGGGAGGCAAGCGGACATTGGTCTCAGCGATGTATATGGTCGGCGACGAATACGAGTTGGCGACTGTGCCCGATGTGGGCGGTCCATTAACTCAATGGCATATTCACAACAACTTGTGTTTTGATCAAGACCCTTCTGTCACTGGCGTTACTCGCGTGGTAGGCGTTACTAGCGAAAACGGACCATGTTCTTTCGGCATCAAGTTGAATCCCAACCCAATGCTGCATGTCTGGCTCGTCCCGCAAAAGTGTGGACCATTCGCCGCTCTTGAAGGCGTCGGTGCCGGCCAAGTTATTGCCGGCGAAGAACGCTTGTGCGATGAAGCGCATGGGCACGGTTAATTGATCTCTGCACAACCAAAACCCACAACAGCGACAGAGCGCTGACGATCAATACCACCACCGGCATTGAATCTGATCCCTGAGAATCAATCAGAGGTCCAATCGAAGTCGGCACAATCAATCCCCCAACAGCTGCCGCGCCAACAATCCACGACGTTGCTGAAGCAGATAGAGATAATTTGTCGTCCACCATGGCCAACATCGTTGGGTATTGCGGACCAGCAGCAAAACCAAAGAGCGCCGAACCCAACCAAACAGTCCAGATCTCACCCGACCCTACGATCATCACTGCTAAGGCCACAACAGAAAGTGCACATGCACTGAATACGACGAGCAATGGTCGCACTCGCCCACTCACAGGAATAGCAACCAAGCGGCCCAAACAAAAAGCTCCCCAAAATGCGGCGGTCACTAATGCCGGCAACGAACCCGCCATACCAATCTCCTCGGCATAGGTAAATATCCATCCGCCGAAACCCACCTCTCCTCCGATGTACAGCATAAAAAAGACAGACACCACGAGCACTGTGCGGCGCGGCAACTGTGGTCGAATGACGTCTTCAGAGTGGACGGGGTGTTGAGGTGCTTCACGACGACCGACAATGCATGCCGCGGTGATCGCTAACGCGGTGACGACGACAACTGCCAACCACAACGAGTGAGTCCACGCCAAAGATCGGTCAACGATCAGCGGAGCGAAAAGTGCACCCACACCGAACATCAAATGCAGGGCATTCAATGCAGGTCCTGAACGACCCGATCGAGCCCATACCACCATGGTGTTCATCGCCGTATCGGCCATGCCCGTAGCCGCTCCGATCAAAGCCACTGCGAGACAAGCAACGATGAACTTCTCGCTGATGGCCAACATCACCGTGCTAACGGCGAACGACACAATGCCAACATGCAAAACCTGATGCCCAGTCCAACGGGTGATCCAACGTCCACCGAGTAAAGCACCAACAAAGTTTCCGATGGCGACAAGTGCAAAGAGAATGCCGATTACCCCCGTGCTGACATTGAGGCGATCTTCCAAGTAGGAAACCGACGGTCCCAATAGCGAGAGAGCCACCCCCATCACCAGAGCAACTGAAAAATATGGGAAAACTGGTTTCAGGGCATGCTCACGATGGTGACCGTACCGTTGGCTCCATCAACAGTGATGACAGCGCCGTCGGGAATTCTTTTCGTCGCATCGGTAGCGCTGACGACGCAGGCGAGGCCCAATTCACGACTCACGATAATGGCGTGACTCACAACGGCGCCAACATCAACGACGACCGCCCCGGCTGCCACGAATAATGGTGTCCATGCTGGATCGGTAAACGGGGCAACCAAAACTTCGCCTGGTTCAAGGGCCGATGGATCCGCAGCATCAAGAATGATGCGAGCCTTACCCGTGTACAAGCCAGGCGCACCCGGAGCGCCAGTAAGTACATCACCGACCATGACGGCAGTCGTCACCGTTTCCCCGCGCCGAGCCCACTGTGACAGCGGTGGAATGATGCCGTTGACAATAAATGGCGGCTCAAGATCAAAGAGTTCGAGATACTGCCGCTCTCGTTGCGCCAGACGGGCCCGAAACTCATCAGGTTGGGAAGCAAAAGCGTCTAATTCATCGGCCAGCAACATGCAGATTTGCGATCGTGTGTAGCCAGTTCGCTCAGCCAAAGCGAAAGCTGCCATACGAACTTCGTGCACGACTTTGATGATGTTGGTCTTGGCCCGTTCGCGACCTGCCAAATATAAGTGAGCAGAATGCAAAGCCATATCAAACTGAGCAAGGACATCTGGTTGCGACGTCAAAGCCGTGCGCACTTGCTTCTCGGCTGCGCGACGAAGTTCAGCATTTTTCTCATTGCGAATGATGGGACTTTGATCGTCAAGTGCGCCGCGCATTGTGTCGATCAGAGATATTGCTAAAGCGGGTTTGGTTTCCCATGTGTCCGAACGAATATCCCACTCGTTTGGACCGCGACTTCCATACTCACTTAAAAATGCATCAAGGCCTTGGAGATACTCTGAAGAATCTTTTGGCAGACGCGACAATTCCCACATTGCCCGACTGGGCAAGGCCGAATCCACATCACCGATAGCGGTGATCAAAGTCAACACCAGTGACGGGTCCCCGAGAGCGGCGGCGATCGCCCCAAGTGCCCCTGGTCCGATTGAGGTTCCTGCGGTCATATCCAAGTGATGTTCAAAATCTCGGCGTAAAACCGCAGTAAACGAAGTCATACGTGCCACTAACTCGGTTTCATCCAGGTTGCTGAGATCGGGACGCGAAGCACGAACGGCGCGTGACACTTCTCGATCTTCAAGAAGATGAGGCAGCGACTCCGCCGTCATCACCGCTGTCATCCATGCACCTAATTTTTCCGTGTTGCTTGGACTCTCGTGCCACGGTTCAGCGACATAGGCAGGCACATCGGGATGAGTGCCGAAATAGGTGGCGTCAATCATTTCAGGAGCTAGCCCGGGACCGCGCACACCGAATAAACGCGCCATCGAGGCGTTGATAAACAGGTATCCCCCAAAAGTCCCGACAACTTCTGGTTGCACGAGATCTACTTCGTGTTCGTCGCAGGTTCCTACTGAAATCTGACAATCCCGCCAACCCATCACGACTCCGGGCTCCCACACAACTGTCCAACCCAATGGGCTACATGGGTCGGGCAACACTTCTCCCGCATTGGCGCGGGTATAGAGGGGAAAATTTCGGCTCGGCGACCAGTCGGTCAACCAGCGATCAGGTAACGCATTATCTGATGTCATTTCGAATCCCCATTTCTTACACGCTCGGCGCGCAGCACCCTGACGACCAACAATACTCCCCTATTCATCGCCTCACCGCAGCCTGAGTTGTCACTGTCACACCCAACTGTGGGCCTCCGACAGGAAATTTTCTGATGGCGCAGGCAGACTCTCAAGGTGAGTGAATCAATGTCTCCCAATGATCGTTCCCGTGACTTGCAGTGGGGTTCATTTACCGAGCGGGGTCCGTGGGAACTAGATCGTCAGAGCATTCGCTGGTTGGG
>CAMAYS010000134.1:0-5782 GCA_945862545.1 Bifidobacterium breve
TATTTGGTGTGTGCTGGGCAGTAAGACTTGTGGAAGCACCAATCACACAACTTTGAGGTATTGCAGGCAAACTCACCGGTTTCGCAGGCCTTATCAATGAGTTCTTTTGTTTCAACAATGACACCGCGCGCAACGGCCAACCTGACTGGGGTCACTGTCATCTCGTGATTGGCACTGTGCTTGAGGTACAGCAACTGAAGCTTTGATGTTTCTTCCTGATCCGCCTCTTGCAACATCAAGGCATACACCAGCAACTGAAAGAACTTGTCATCTTCAGATTTGAAGCGCGGATTCGGGATCGCCCCAGTTTTGTAATCGCTAATGATCACATTTCCATCATCACCAATAATAAATCGGTCTATGTACCCTTTGAGTTCCACACCATCAATATTGGCCAGAACCTCGTGCTCCATACCGGTTAGTTCTGTCTGTTGCGGATCTTCGATACTCCACAGATTGGTCATGCATTCAAAGGCCGCCTTCTTGAAGTCGGCGATGCTCCCCATCGGCTTGATCAGTGCCGATACCTGAGCCTCCCAGTCACTTTCTTTCCAACGAGCAGCAGCAGTCGCGCGAACGGTATCCACTGTGCGCTCACTGGCTTCCAGTTGATAAAAGTGTTCAAGCACTTCGTGAACGAAAGTACCAAGATGGGTGAACCAGGTTGGTGGTTCCTGGATCTTGTCAATCTTTGAGAACTTATATTTCATCGGGCATTCGCGAAATGTTGTAATCGACGAAGGCGACAAATAGGCGGGGGGATCAAACATAAGTTCAGTCTGTCACGAGGGTACGGCAGTTTCGGGGAGACCCGAACACTGAAATCAGTTGTGATTCGAGACTTTTTACTTGGCGAGCTGCAAAGCCGCTTGAGAAGCGTCGATCAGCCAACTCGGCCACACGCCAACTAGGAGGGTGAACACCGCTGTGACAGCGACCACAAAGCCTGCACTCACGGGAATTGCTATTGCTTCTCGCTTCTCGTCGCCTGCCTCTGCATCGCTGAGCCACATGCTGATCATGATCCGCAGATAGAGCAGCGCGGCAATCACAGATGCCACCATCGCCACTAACGCCACGGCGTAACTGTGATTGGTTGCGGCAGCTTTGATGACCCCGAACTTGGCAATAAACCCTGAAGTCAATGGCATGCCCGCCTGGGCTAATAAGAACACTGTCATCGCCAATGCCAAAGCAGGTCTTTCCTTACCGAGACCGCGGAACGAACCAATGTCGCTACTCGCATCACCGGTGCGTGTGACCAAGGAAACCACAGTGAAAGTGCCAATCACCAAGACCGAATAAATCATCAGATACATCACAGTGGCTGGTAATCCGTCGACGTCACCTGTGTGCCCGATGGACTCAATACCAATCATCATGAAGCCAGCATGGCTGATTGACGAGTACGCCAACATCCGCTTGACATCGGTTTGAACAACTGCCAAAACTGATCCGACGACTACCGACAAAATCGCCAGCACCCACACAACGGGGCGCCAGTCCTCAGCGCGTGTGGGCAATGCCACGGTCACGACTCGTACCAGCGCGGCAAAAGCAGCGAACTTACCAACCGAAGCCATAAACGCCGTCACTGGTGTAGGCGCACCTTGATAAACATCGGGTGTCCAGAAATGGAATGGCACAACAGCAACTTTGAATGCCAAGCCAACAATCAGCAAAGCAATTCCAGCGAGCAACATCGCATCATCACCTTTGACGAATACTTCAGTTGACAACACATTGCCGATACCAGAAATACTGGTGGTGCCGGTCGATCCATAGATCAAAGCAATGCCATATAAGAAGAATGCCGAAGCGAATCCGCCAAGGATGAAGTATTTCAAACCACTCTCTTGGCTTTCGGCACGGCGGCGATGACTCGCTGCCAGTACATACAAGGCGATTGACAATGTTTCGAGGCCAAGGAACAACACGATCATGTCGTTTGATGCGGTCATGATCATCGCACCCAGTGCCGCGCAAATATACAGAGCGTAAACCTCGGGACCATCAAGCGACTCGCGACGTAAATACTCACTCGTTGATAATGAGACCAAGGCCAATGCAATGGCGATACCAATCCAACAGAACAAAGTGAAGTGATCAATAGAGATGGCGTTGTTGATAATGATCCGTGAACCATCAGTATTCACGTCGTGCCATAAAAACATTTCAACGATGACACAAGCCACCGCCAACTCAACAGTGGCAATGGCATACCATGCCCGAGGCCAGGCCCGCGTGAGAGATGCAATGACCAAATTGATCATCATTCCCCCAAGCAAAATGATGATCGGAGTAATTGCTAACCAATCAATGGCGGGATATTGCATCACTTGATCACCCATCAGCCTTCCTCCTCTTGGCCATGCTCATCTTCAAGCAGTACCGGTGCAGGTGCCACGTAACCAGTCTTTTCTTCGACGCGTTCAAGGATCAACTTCACGCTGGGTTCAATACGATCAAGCATCGGCTTGGGATACACGCCACAGAAAATGATCAGACCGATAAAGGGCAACAACACTAGACCCTCTCGTAAACGCAATTCTTGGAAAGATGAGTTAGCTTCATCGGGCTCACCGTGGAACACTCGTTGATAGGCCCAAAGGAGATACAACGCTGCCAAGATGACGCCCGTTGCCGCCACAACAACCCACCAACGTGCCGTGTTGAAAGTACCAATCAAGATCAAGAATTCGCCAACAAAACCATTGAGTCCCGGCACACCGATACTCGACAACATCACGACCATGAAAGCCGCTGCAAAGATCGGAGCGACTTTTTGCAGGCCTTTAAGTTCAGAGATCAAGCGAGTGTGACGGCGTTCGTAAATCATTCCAACCAACAAGAACAAAGCACCCGTAGACACACCATGGTTGATCATCTGCATGACCCCACCGCCGACCGCTTCGGAGGTGAAAGCAAATGTTCCAAGAACGATGAAGCCAAGGTGGGCTACTGAGGAGTAAGCCACAAGTCGCTTGAGGTCCTTTTGCATGGTGGCGGCAACCGCCCCCCAGATAATTCCGATCACTGCCAGGGTGAGGAAAATCTCTCGACTCCATAATGCCGCCTCGGGGAATAGATAGACACCGAAGCGCAATAGACCGTAGGTCCCAAGTTTCAACAACACACCGGCCAAGATGACCGATCCACCAGTTGGAGCCTGAGTGTGAGCATCAGGCAACCAAGTGTGGAGTGGGAACAATGGAACCTTGACTGCGAAGGCAATGGCAAAGGCGAAGAACAACCAACGACCAGTGCTGGCTGCGAAATTGGCACCTTCTGCAATTTCAACCAAGTCAAAACTGATGTGCCCGAGATCTTTCTTGGCCAATAACGCTGTCGTGACGATTCCCACCAACATAAAGGCGGAGCCGACCATGGTGTACAAGAAGAACTTCGTTGCTGCGTAAATACGTTGGTCGTAACCCCAGCCACCGATCAAGAAATACATCGGCACTAAGACAATTTCAAAGAACAAGAAGAAGAGGAAGAGATCAAGACTTAAGAACGATCCCATCACGCCAGCCTCGAGCAACAAGATCCAAGCCAAATATCGTTTCTCATCATGATGTGGATCGCAACCCACGATGACAAGTGGAAACAGAATTCCTGTGAGTACGACTAAAAACAGCGAAATGCCATCAACGCCGACATGCCAGCCGATGCCCCACGATGAAATCCACTGATGCTTAGAAGCAAACTGATAACTCGCCTCACCGGTGTTGAAGGATGCCAACATCCACAGACCGAGAGCGCCCGTGAGAACTGACGACAGCAGGGCAATCAGTTTGGTGATTTCTGGGCGACGCTGAGAACTCACGAGGGTCAGCAACGAACCGACTAGAGGCACAAGAATTAATGCTGTCAAAATCGGGAACGGCAAAGTAGCGCCAGTTTCACTCGCAAATATTGGGATCACAGCATTACCCCTCGAACAAAGAACCACAGCAAAAGGGCAACAACACCAAGACCGACGGCCGCTGCATAACTTCGAACTGATCCATTTTGCGATTTGCGCAGGAAGCCACCGGATTGTTGAACAACCTTGCCGACACCGTTGACCGCACCATCAACAATCGTGCTGTCAGCCCAAGCCACACCTTCGAATGCTTTGCGACCAGGACCACCCATGAAGTTTGAGATTGCTCGATCGTAGAACCAGCCCTGAGCCATGATGTCAGGCTCAATAGCGGCAATCTTTTTCTTTGAATACACCAGAACCGAGAGCGCAATGCCAGTGAGCGCAACAATCACCGCGACCCCTAACAAAAGATATTTGTTTTCATAGGCCCACGTCTTATGGATATCAGCCTCACCAAATTCGATGACTGGTTCAAGCCACTTTTCTAAAAAGTGCGTCTTGCTGCTGAAAGGCAATTGCATCACGCCACCCACGACCGACAATCCTGCCAAGACCACTAGCGGAGCCAACATGATCTTTGGGCTTTCATGCGGTTTGAAATCTCCATGAGCCCCATGCTCTTCACTGTGATCGTTCCAGCGGGCCTCACCGAAGAAAACCATGATCACTTGGCGCGTCATGTAATAGGCGGTGAGTAATGCGGTGATCATGCCGACGACATAGAGAATCGGACTCTTCGCGAAGGCAAATAATAGAATTTCGTCCTTGCTCCAAAACCCAGCAAACGGTGGCACGCCAGCGATTGCTAACCAACCAATGATGAACGTCATCGCCGTCACGGGCATGAGCACTCGCAACGCGCCCATTTTGCGCATGTCCTGTTCGTGATGCATGCCGTGAATGACCGAACCCGAACCAAGGAACAACAACGCTTTGAAGAAGGCGTGGGTCACCATGTGGAAGATGGCAGCAACGTAAGCCCCCGAACCGACCGCCAAAAACATAAAACCAAGTTGACTGACGGTTGAGTACGCAAGAACTTTTTTAATATCCGTTTGAGTGACGGCAATAGTCGCAGCAAATAGTGCTGTACTCACACCGACGATGGCGATGATGGTTGGAGCCCAACCGTAAGCAACTGCCAAGACAGGATTGACACGGGTCATCAAGAACACGCCTGCGGTCACCATCGTCGCAGCGTGAATCAAAGCCGAGACTGGTGTTGGACCTTCCATCGCGTCGGGTAGCCAGATATACAACGGTAACTGCGCACTCTTACCACAGGCGCCGATGAACAACATCAGGGCGATCGCCGTGGCTGTTACTGCTGACAATGCACCAGATTCGGCAGCATGATTGATACCGCCATAACTAAGAGTTCCCGTTGCTCCAAAAGCTAGGAACATCGCCATCATCACACCCCAGTCACCAACTCGGTTAGTGACAAAAGCTTTCTTGCCCGCGGTCGCAGCACTTTCGCGGGTGTGCCAGAAGGAGATCAAGAAGTATGAGCAAGTTCCGACACCCTCCCAGCCGAGGAAAGTCACCAGCAGGTTCTCGCCCAACACCAGCATCAACATCGAGAACACAAACAAGTTGAGATACAAGAAGAACTTGGAGAACTTCGGATCACCGTGCATATACCCAATCGCATACAAGTGAATCAACGAACCGATTCCCGTCACGAATAACGCCATAGTGATACTTAAGGGGTCAGCCAAGAAAGCCAAGTCAACTTTTAAGGATCCGATCGGAACCCATGAGAATGCAGTGAAAATATGGCGACGTTCTTCGGTGCTCTTTGAGAGCAACTCAAAGAACACCCCAACACTGACGGCAAAAGATCCGCCGACCATGAGTGTGGCCAAAATGCCAGCCTTTGGTTCTCCAAGAATTCGTCCGAAAAGAAAA
>CAMAYS010000135.1:0-5782 GCA_945862545.1 Bifidobacterium breve
TGCCTCTCGCTGCTGCTTGCGGGACAGCCGACCAAACCCTTGGTACTGACTGCGATTCGGATGGAATCATCAATGCTCTTGATGCTGATGATGACGGCGACAAGGTGCTCGACATCGCGGACACCTCGACTAAAAGCTACGAGTCGCAAAAGTTTACCCCGTGGTCCACATTGTTTCTTTCAATGACCACAGCATTGAATGCAAACATCGGTTCTTTCACGCCAGAGGAACTGATCACCGGAATTGAGGCGGCTGTTGGTGGTGAAAATACTTTCGGCATCAGTTTCTTCCTCAACTTCACGTCGGACGTAGCACAGAGTTACGACGCCGTTTGGGTCGATTGTGGTTCAGTTGCATACTGCGCTAACACTGAAAGTGCAACCGCTATTGGGGGCGCTCCAAGCCAGCAACTGGGGACTGGTTACAACAATCTTTTCTGCACTGAAGTCAACTCGGCTGGTGGCTGTATATCTTCTCCGCTGTGGCGAACCGTTCCCGGCGCCCTCTTTGATGCCAACTTTGAAGCCACCGCAGTTACTGGAACTGGCCTATTTAACGGTTTAGTGCGCAGTGTTGTTGGAGGCAATTATGGTTGGGCTGGATCGATGCAACCGAGAACCGGCCCAGGGACCCTGAGCAAAGTCATACCTGGTGATCCGTATATTCTGAAATTACGTACAGCTTCCAGCGGGGCCGTCACCGAAATGCCCGTCTCTTTAGGCGGATTTTTTATCACCGTACCTGCTCTCAAATCAGTCGGCGACGATGCCATCAACTATGAGGCTCCCCAGGGCACTATGGCTAACCCGATTGTGATTGATAGCGACGGCATCATGGACCTTTCTTTCTGGCGCCCCCAGCGACAAAGTGTGGCAGCGGCTGGCGAAACATCAGCCTTTATGGATATGGGTGGTCTGCGTTACGGACTGATCTTTGGTTCAAACCCTGGTGAGGCCTTAGTCGCCACCGGTCAGCAAAGGGAGACCGGCTGCAGTTCCATTTCTGGCGGAGCTTACGAATATGTTTCGGATGGCATCTCTCGCACGCCCGATACTGGAGACACACAATATCGAATCAACGTATGGCCTCTGACAGATACCAAGTCTGACTCTGCTGCTAGCAGTAGCAGCGATATTGACATCACGTTTGACTTCGGGAAGTGTTTTGACGAACTTGCGGCCGCTCCGTCTGGTCGTCGGTTCACCTTGACTGGGTCGGGAAATATCGTTTCAGTGTCACTTACCGCTGTGGGCGTTGACCTCGGCGGCGGCGCAAGTCGCGGTGCCCAAACTTTCTACATTGACGTCTCCAACCTCAGAGTTGGGTGACGGCCATTCGGGGTAAATTCCCGAATGACACCCCACATAGTTCGGCATAAACGCCATAGGAATACTCTGGCTGCACATTTTTCTCGAGTCCGATCGTTTATCGGGAAGACAGATAGCGACAAAAGTGATGAGCCGCTGAGGAATCAGCCGTCAGTCACCCATGTCCATGTCGCCTGAAAATTCATCAGCACTGGAGAGACAAACCATGAAACTATTTTATAACGACGACTATGTGGCGGCAGAATATGCATACGATACGACGCGCAAAGCGAAGCATATTAGGCAATCACTGAGTGACGATCCCGTTGACAACCTTGAAATTTGGGACCCTCTCCATTTTGTTGAACAGTCATTGGAAGTCATCGCCAAGATCCACGACGAACCATACGTTGAGGCGATAAAAACAGGAATTCCAAAAACACTCGCAGAATCGCAAGGGTTTGACTGGGACACAGGAATTTGGACTAGTGCAGTCGCCCACAGTGCAGGTCTTATCGCGGCCACTACGTATGCATTACAAGATAAGGAGCGAGCAGGCAGTCTGTCATCGGGTCTCCACCATGCTCGGCGATCTAGCGGCAAAGGTAATTGCACCGTCAACGGTTTAGCAGTAGCAGCTCACCAGGCGATAACGATGGGTGCACCTCGGGTGCTCATTCTTGATTTCGACGCCCATGCAGGAGGTGGTACTTGGGACATCATGAGTCACCACCTTCCTTCTGTCGTTCAAATCGATGTCACTTGCGCCAATTTCGACACCTATCAACCCGACGGGGAAAGCCGTCTCATCTACAGCACTCCGCAGAGTTACCGAGAAGACATCACTCACGCATTGCACCACGCAACACTTCTTGATCCATTTGACATAGTGATCTACAACGCAGGCATGGACCCTCTCAACAGTGGAGTGTCATTATCCGATATCACATGGCGAGAACATACAGTGAGCGACTTCATCGGTGACACTCCAGCGGTCTTTGCCCTTGCGGGTGGATATACGTGGGGCAACAAGACGATGGACGAGGTCGTTAGTTGGCACAGAATCACAATTGATCTCTGGGCGAACGATCTGTGAAAACTGGCGGGAGTTGTTTAACTCATGCCTGATCAAAAAAGGCCTCGTTACCTGTCGCCTTCGCTCAGGAGCACTGTGCCACTGCAGTGACGGTCAAGAACGTCTAACTCCCCCAAAGATAGGCGCTCACACATGTATGGCTTGAATGTGACATTCAACTTCTTGTCGTTCATACGGAACGCCAATGTTGGCATCACCAAAGCAAGCGTGACAGGCTCAAGGTATGCAGTTTGACATCGCAATTATCGGAGGTGGACCCGGAGGTTCATCGGCTGCAATTTCAGCTGCACGCGCCGGACTCCGCGTGGTCTTATCCGAAAAAGGTCCATATGGTCGCGACAAAGTTTGTGGCGATGGCTTAACCCCACGCGCTATTGGCGCACTCGATGACTTGAACATTGATCACTCTGCTGCTCACCGCATTGATGGCCTACGCATGATTGCCGGTAAGAAACAACGGGAGTTGTTGTGGCCAACCACCGATCGCTTCCCAAATCATGGTGCAGTGTGGCCTCGACAGAAGTTTGACAATTACCTTATTGATGTCGCCATTGAGTCTGGCGCCGATGTTCGTTTCAACAGTGAAGCACTCCCCGTCATTGAAGACGGCGTTGTTGTCGGCGTTGAAGTTAACGGTGAAGTCATGCGTGCGTCACTCGTGGTCTTGGCAACTGGTGCTCAAGGGGCGGCAGCAAAAATGCTTGGGGCCGTTCGTGACCCCAATGAAACTTTCGGATTAGCCATTCGCGCTTATGCGCCAACACCTCGCCATGCCGAACGCCATCTCGAAGCATGTTTGAGTTTGCGCGATGAACACGGGACGCCAGTGCCTGGATACGGATGGATGTTTCCAGCGGGTGATGGCACCGTCAACATTGGCGTTGGTGCATTGAGCACGATGAAGGGTTTCAAAAAACTCAATCTCAATACCTTGCTTGATCAGTACGCGACCATTGTTCGCGAACCATGGTCGCTGGGTGCTTACGTTGACAAGCCTCGAGCGTGGCGATTACCGATGAGTTGCGCGCGCCGACACGGACCAGGTTGGGTTGCTATTGGTGATGCTGCCGGATTTGTGAATCCGATGAATGGTGAAGGCATTGACTACGCACTTGAGTCGGGTGCGCTCGCCGTCAAGTGTTTCCTAGACAATCCAGCGACCGCACCAAGTTCATACGACACGCAAGTCGGCGAACGATTTGATTCGTTCTTGCGCACAGGTCGACGATTCAGTTTTATTATCGGTCATCCGTGGTTATTGCGACCTGGTTTACGCGTCGCTGTTGGAACTCAAGTTGCCGCCGATATCACACTTGCTGTCATGGGCAATTTGATTGACTCAACGACTCCTGGCGCCGCTGGCAAAGTCATGCGACTGGCCGACAACGCGCTACGAATCGCTGACCCCCTGCTACGACGAACTCGTGCCAAGGCGTAGTTAACACACCTCAACAAACAAGACCTATTGATTCAATGCCTAGGCAAGCGATTGCACGAGCAATCACCAACTGCCGAATCTCTGAAGTATCTCAAACGGCAACAGTGAGTGCGTCATATTCGTAGACCCAATCAAGAATTGACATTCCTGGTGGCGTCAGCGAGAAAAACAAGTCTCGATCTTTTTGTTCTTGGCCATCGACCATATGGAACAAATCACGGTTCATGAACGATGACGTTTGCACTTGGGCTGTGCGGCCCTGACGTGCACTTTCATATCGGCGAAGCGAAAGGGCCACATCACTCGTGTTCGTATCATTAAGACAACGTGCCAACACCACGGCGTCTTCAATTGCTTGGCATGAGCCTTGGGCCATGAAGGGAAGCATGGGATGACATGCATCTCCAAGCAATGTCGTTGTACCTATGCCCCATTGTTCCAGCGGTTCGCGGTCATATAACGCCCAACGGAAAACCGGTTCTTCGACCCGGGCGAGGAGTGAGAGGAGTTCAGGCGACCAACCTTCAAATCGCGCATATAGATCTTCGACTGTTCCTTGCTCTGTCCATGATTCGGTTTCCCACGAATCTTCAGGCGAGATACAGACCAGGTTGAGATGACTGCGTTGACGCCCAATGAAATAACTCACCACATGTCGGTCCGGACCCATGCGGTTGGTGACATCAATGGGTAGATCTTCAACGAACTTGCGTGGGACCAAGGCGCGATACGCAGCAGAGCCGCTAAACCGGGGCTTATCTAGGCCGCCAACGCACGGTCGAACCACGGAATGAATTCCATCGGAACCAATCACGATGTCAAAGGACTGAGTTGCTCCATCGGCAAATCGAACCACCGACGAAGTTTCACTCGGCTCAACTCCGACAACATGTGCGGAGAATTTCAGGGTCACATTTGTCTGATGCACCACGGCATTTCCAAGAATTTCCACTAGTTCATTTCGTGCAACGTTTGCCAACGGCAACTGATGTTGCGACACAAAACTGTCGTCAAGGTCTGCCACACGAAGAATGGAGTCATCTTCCCAACGGCGAAATACAACTCGTTGCGGATGTACCGCAATGTCTGAATATGCCCGGCCAAGACCCAACGAATGCAAAAGACGAGAAGCATTTGGACTGATTTGTACACCAGCACCAATTTCTTTGATTCCCGCGGAACGTTCAAAGACAGTTATGTCATGAGAACTCTGAGAGAGCGCTAGAGCGGCCGTGAGCCCACCAATTCCCCCACCAACTAATGCAATTTTCATGATTCAAGGCTCCCCACTTCTATAAATTACTCCATGCGCAGGCTGAAGATCGCATGGGCAACTACCTTGAGGTCTTTTGTCATGTCCCCCTCTTATTGACACATTGAGAATCAGATATGCTGACCTCCTGAAAAAGTTCGCTTTCTTTGACACCAGATAATCCTTTGAAGGGCCTGACACATGGCAACGACAGTTACTCTCACCGGCACTGGTATCCCGAACATTGCACCTGGTCGCGCAGGAGCCGGCGTGTTCGTGAAATATAATGATGTCGTCGTGCAATTTGACGCGGGTCGCGCCACATGTAATCGGCTCATTGAAGCGGGTCTTCGACTTGCTGATCTAGATGCAGTGTTCATCACTCACATTCACAGCGATCATGTTTTCGGATTAGCAGAGCTAGTTTTGTCGAGATGGATTGAGACCCAATTTGATGAGGTTGCTACCCCACTGCCCATTTTTGCTCCGTCTGGAGGAGCTGCACGTTTCGTGAAACGAATGCTGGATCCATACGACGAAGACACCCACATTCGACGCGAGCACACAGGATCACGCGAAGTAGTGCTTGATGCTCGCGAATTTCCCGCTTCATTCACCCCCGCAGAAGTGTGGGCTTCTGCGGATCGCGCAGTAGTGGTGGAATCTGTTGCTGTGCACCATGAACCAGT
>CAMAYS010000136.1:0-5767 GCA_945862545.1 Bifidobacterium breve
GCTTCTAGACGAATACGAAATGCAGAAATCTCTCGTCCCGACAAAAACAAACGTAAAGCATTGAGTTCGCTGACGAGGTCGCCATGACGACGCGCCGCATCTGCTTGTCGCTCAAGTGGGCGGAGTTGACGCCGCACCTCACGCAAGAGATCTTGCACGCGCAAAAGTGAAGCCTCTGTGGACTCCAATCGGCGTTCGGCTTTTTCTTTTCGCTTACGGAACTTCAGCACTCCTGCCGCTTCTTCAATGATCGAGCGCCGATCTTCGGGACGGGCGTTCAATACGGCGTCAATTTGACCTTGGCTGACGATCACATGCTGTTGACGACCGACACCGGCATCAGACAAGAGTTCTTGAACATCCAAAAGACGACAAGACACACCATTGATTGAATATTCGCTCTCGCCGGTGCGGAACAAAATTCGGCTGACGCTGACTTCTGATGCGTCAAGATGCAACATGCCCGAGGTGTTATCGAGAGTCAAAGTGACTTCACAACGACCTAACGGTGCTCTTTTGCTGGTACCCGCAAAAATGACATCGTCCATTTTCTGGCTACGCACCGCACTTGGCGCTTGCGCTCCGAGAACCCAAGCAATGGCATCCACCACATTCGACTTGCCCGAGCCGTTTGGACCGACCACAACCGTCACCCCTGGTTCGAGGTGCATGACGGTGGTGTCAGCGAACGACTTAAAGCCTTTGAGAGTAAGAGATTTGAGAAACACGACAGAAGAACCTTAGTTCACGGGAGTATCTAGCGCCCCCGTTCACGGAGGTCGAGGCACACGATTTAACGCTGACAGGTCCTGCACCAGCACGAGGTTCGGCCGCCAATATTGGCACTAAAAATCTTGCCTCTATGACAGGTAAGGCATGGTTCACCAGCGCGGCCATAAACCCGGTGCTGATTCTGAAATGAGCCAGATTCCCCCTCTAGATCGACATATTGCGAGTCGCCCAGAGTGGACCCCCCTTGGCTAATTGCCGCCTCCAAGATCTCGTGAATTGCCCGATGTACACGCAAGGACTGTGCAGGGCCTACATCTCGGGCGGGGCGCAGCGGGTTGACTCGAGCTTGATGCAAGATCTCATCGCCGTAAATGTTTCCAATCCCTGCCACTAAATGCTGATCCAATAAAGCCGCTTTGATGGGGCGCGCAGTGGTCCGTAAAATCTTGCGCAATTGAGCCAAACTCAAGCCATCAGTGATTGGATCAACACCAAGTCGTGCGAGTTCGGGGACGATCGAATCGGCGTCTGCGGGATCAAAAACAACCACCTCTCCAAAGGTTCGCGGATCAACGAAACGGAGTTCTTGAATGGATCCAGATATGTCGCGCAATGTCAAGATCACATGGCTGTGCGCTGGGCGTGGTGAATCAACTCCGTCAATCAGCACTTGTCCGCTCATGCGCAAATGAATCATCATCACGTCCCCTGAATCAAGTGGACAGAGCAGATACTTGCCTCGTCGATGAGCAGCGATTGCCGTCACCCCTGTGAGTCGGGCGATGACCTCCTCGCGCGAGGTACGACGTACTGAGCGTTGGCGCCCGACTTCAACCTTATCGATACGGCGACCTATGAATTTTTCTTCAAGTCCCCGACGTACAGTTTCAACTTCTGGTAATTCAGGCACGGCCAATATCGATGCCGCGCGACTGCAACTTTGACAAGGCGATCGTTGACGCTGCTTGCGCCGCAGCCTTCTTCGTTCTTCCGATTTCTGAGCCCATCTCTTCGCCATTGATCACCACTCGGGCGGTGAAAATCGGTTGATGAGGGGCCCCCGAAGAAGAGATTTCAAGCACTGGCGGACGCGTGAACTCGCGCACACAAATGCGGATCAAATGGCTACGAGCATCAAACTCATCAAGTCGCTCAGCCTGATCAATAATTCGATCACCCATCAAATGTGTCACGAAGGTACGTACTTTGTCAGCCCCACCATCCAAATACAGAGCGCCAATCAGGGCCTCCAAAGCATCCGCCAAAATTGAACCCTTGAAACGCCCTCCTGCGGAATCTTCGCCAGCACCGAGTTGCAACCATTGACCGAGTTTGATTTCCACAGCGATATTGGCCAGAGTCTCGGCGTTCACCAAAGACTTTCGCAGATCAGTCAAAGCGCCTTCATTCAAGGATGGATGGGCTTCGAAAATCAGATCGGTGACAATCCACTGCAAGATCGCATCGCCCAAAAATTCAAGGCGTTCATTACTTGGCTGACCACCATGTTCTGCGCACCATGAACGATGTGCCATCGCTTGGCGCAATAAGGGCTCACTGGTGAACACATGGTTAGCGGTGTCTCGAGTCCAAGCGCTGATATCTCCCGCCGGAACCTCTTGACGACGCAACCGCCGATCTCGACGACTTAACTTGCGCGGTAACTTGCGAAGAGCGGAGAAAACCGCCATGGACAATCAGCCCTTTTGACCGTGAGCCACAACATGGGCGTAGACGAAGTCAACTGCATCGCGCACGGTCTTGAGATCAGCCAAGTCATCATCTTCAATACGAAAGCCAATCGTTCGCTCACTCAAAGCCTCTTCAAGAGCATCGACCAATTCAACCAAAGCCAGGGAATCAGCATTGAGGTCATCTTTGAAGGACTGTCCTTCCGAGATGTTCTCAGGATCGGTTTCAAGAATGTCCACGAGTTGATCACGCACGATCGCAAAGACTCCGTCGCGATCAAGTGGTGCAAAATTTTTAGGCGTCTCAGTGGGCACAATGTCCTCCGGGTTAATAACTGGTCAGCGAATGATAACCCGTACAGCGGCTAACTATTGGTTGATCGCACGATGTATTGCCTCAACGATGCCACACTGCACCATGTCATTGGCGACTTTGATGCCGTTGACCATGGCTCGCGACGAAGATGAGCCGTGCGAAATAATGCATACCCCATCCACTCCGAGCAGTATTGCCCCGCCAGTGCTCTCGGGATCCACAATCTCGTAGAGAGGCAACAAAGCAGGTAACAGCGCATCAGCGTGCGGCTTATATTCGGGCAGCGCAGAAAATGCGGCCATTAACGCTTTAACGAGCGTCTTCATGCCACCTTCAAGAGTTTTCAAAACTACATTTCCGGTGAATCCATCTGTGACCACAACATCAACATTGTCCGACATCACATCGCGACCCTCAACATTGCCAATGAAATTGATACCAGTCGCATTGGCAAGAAGTTCGTACGCCTCTTTACGCAGAGTGTCACCTTTGCCTGGCTCTTCACCAATTGACAACAGACCAACTCGGGGACTCTCAATGCCATAGCGATGATGAGCAAATACTGAGCCCATGATTGCGAACTGCACTAACCATTCCGCCTTCACTTCAGCATTAGCGCCAGCATCAAGCAAGACCGTTGGCGTGCCACCAGGAACCGGAATCGGCGTGGCGATCGCTGGGCGATTGACATTCTTGATGCGTCCTATACGCAACAGCGCAGCGGCCATTGTGGCCCCCGTATTGCCGGCCGAAATCATTGCCGAGGCGCGACCATCACGAACTGCTTCAGCGGCACGAATCAAGGTTGAGTCTTTTTTACGACGCGCACCCTGCGCTGCGTCCTCATCCATCTCAATGACCTCGGAAGCCACGATCAGTTCAAGACCTTGGCGACCTTCAAGATTTTCTGGACCCACAAGAATAACGGGGATACCTAATTGAGAAGCCTGAACAGCACCAGCGACGATTTCGTTGGGGGCGTTATCTCCGCCCATAGCGTCTACAGCGATGGGCAACATCAAGGCGATCTAACTCAGCGACTAAATCAGACTTCGATAGCAACGCGGTTTTTGTACCAGCCGCAGGCCTTACAAACCGTGTGTGGCAACTTGGCCGATCCGCAACGTGGGCAGAGACTCCGCGAGGGAGCTTCCAACTTCCATGCGCCAGCCTGGTGGCTGTGGCCCTTCATTTTTGATTTTTTCCTCTTCGGAACAGCCATGGCGACCTTCTCTTCGTTATAGCCCTTTGAGGTTAGCGTCAGGGCAGGCACTTCCCCACATCGATATCCCAACTCTCTGGGAAACCGACTTTACGGGATTATTCGGGAAATTGGTCCCGCAAACCGTCAAGAGCAGCCCAGCGTGGGTCTGTGGCCTCGCCCCCACAGGCACATTTCCTATGATTCAGATCAACCCCACAGGTGGGGCAAAGACCGAGACAGTCCGATTGGCAGAGCGGGGCATCGGGCAACTCCAAAAGCACGGTCTCGCGCACCATTGGGGCCAGATTGATCTGGTCATTGGTGATCTCAAAGGCATCAGGATCGGTGAGCACCAGTTGATACAACTCGCGCACCGCGATATCCATACTCGCCCCAACTGGCGTCAGACACCGGCGACATTCCCCTTGGAAAACAACTCCGATATGTCCGTTGACAACGATCCCGTCAGACAAACTTTCACAGTTCAGAACCACTGCTATTTCAGTCCCTGGCACCAAGCGAGGATCGTCAATGTCTACGACGTCGGGCAACACAAAAATCTCTACATCTTTGGCCGTACCGGGACGCCGCAGCATCTCGAGGGCATTGACCAAAAGTGGGTTTCTCACCCGCCGGAGGTGTTGTCTTGATCGAAGAAAACGGCGCCGGAATCATCGGAATAAGACTCCGTCTGCGCGCTTCCGTCGAGTGCCAGGGAACCCTCACCACGGTTTTCACCAATTGACAGCCGACGACGACCAGTGGCGACCGTCTTGGACAATTTGTCTAAGAGAATCTCAAAGCTGGCTAGGCGCTGATCGAGAAAATCTTCCATTTCGTTCTTCACTCGACGAGCATCCTCGTCTGTTGCTTCGGCGATTTGGCGAGCCCGCAATTCAGCTGCTCGCACGACTTCAGCGCGCTGTACAAAACGCTCAGCTTGCACTTTGGCGGCGTCAATGATTTCGTCAGCCTCACGACGCGTCCGGGCGATGAACTCGTCACGTTCCTTCATCATCCAACGAGCCTGGCGCAATTCGTCCGGCAAACTTTGTAAGGCTCCTTCAAGAATGTCGATGATTTCATCACGATTGATTTTTGGAGTAGCAGACAATGGCATATTGGGAGCCGTGGCAATGATGTCAATGGCATTGCGCAATAGTTGACCTGATCCACCTATCTGATCGTCTTCAGTCCGATCGTATGACCCAGTGTCTTCATCAAAATCTTCGAAATTAGGTTTCATGAGTGTCTTTCGGAACGTGGTCGGTGATCCACCGTCGGTTCTCCAAAGATACCCGCCAGAGCGCGTGCGACTGGAGCAGGTACGAGATGGGCGATCTGCTCGCGACCTTGAGCGATCTCCCGGATGAACCGACTGCTGATAAAGCCTTGATCGGCACGACATGGCACATAGACCGTACGAACACCTGCAACCGAATAATTCATATGAGCCATTTGCTGCTCAACCTCAAAATCTGCTGAGGTTCGCAAGCCCTTGACAATGAAGGAGGCGTACTCGGCGTATGCCGCATCAACCGCCAATCCCGGATGAGCTTGAACTCGTACGGTCGGCAAATGCGACACACAGGCTTTAATCAGGGCAACGCGGTCATCTAGTTCAATCAGTCCGCTGGGCTTTGCGGGATTGTGGATCACTGCCACAACGACATTTCCAAAGAGTTCAACTGCCTGTTCGACAACGTCAAGATGCCCGTTATGAAAGGGATCAAAACTGCCCGGATACAGGGCGGTGAGAGCGGTGGATCCAGCCATGTCCTATCTACGGTATCGGCTCAGACCTCAGCGCGTTGCAGAAATGCC